>NZ_JAQOSR010000243.1:0-9858 GCF_046718885.1 Bradyrhizobium sp. UFLA01-814
GGCGATGCTCATGCCGAAATCCTGCTTGATGCATTCGAAGGTGGGGCGCAGGTCGCGCTTCTGGATCCAGGCGCTCGTCGTGCCCTGCGCATCCAGCCGTCCATGGAGCAGCGGCGCGTGCGCCGAATCGATCTCGCCCTCGACCGCCTGCAGCCAATTGCACTCCTGGACGCGAACCGAGATGTGCACCTGCTCGGCCGGCACGAGATTCCATTCGAGGTTCGGCAACGGCGGAAGCTCGGCCTGGTCCGGACCCATATAGGTCCAGATCATCCCGTTGCGCTCCTTGCAGGGATAGGCCTTGATCCGCACCCGCTCCTTGAGGCGGCTGCGCACCGGCTCTGCCGGCATGTCAGTCACGGCACCGGTGACGTCGAATTTCCAGCCGTGATAGACGCAGCGCAGCCCGCAATCCTCGTTTCTTGCGAAGACCAGCGGCGCTCCGCGATGCGGACAGGCCTGGTCGACCAATCCGACGCGGCCCTCGGTGTCGCGGAAGGCGACCAGATCCTCGCCCAGCAGCCGGATGCGCTTCGGTTGCCCGTCCTTGTTGAGATCCGCCGACGGCAGGAATGGAATCCAGTAAAGGCGAAAGAGGTCGCCGAGCAGCGTGCCCTTGCCGACCCTCACCAGGCGTTCATTGTCTTCGCGCGAGAGCATGGTTTGCCTCCTTCAATTGCGTTTGGCCGGGCCCGTCGCGCCGCCGAGAAGCGTGGCGACACGGTCAGACAGTCCGAGATCCTGAGCGGTCCAAAGCGGATCGGATGCGGTGAGCGGCTTGCGTGGGATCGGAGGCTGCTTGCCCTCCTCCACCAGGCGGACGATCAATTCGATGCGGCGCCGCTCGAGCTCGCGCAGAGCCTCCTCGACGACGGAGGCTTCCGCCTTGCACCCCGGCAGCTCCGGATAGGCAAGGCGAACCCGCCACTGCCCCGGCTCGGTTTCGACCGCCTCCGCCTCAAGCAAATAGGGAATCGACAGCAGCTCACGCAGGTCCAAGTTCAACCTCCCTGAACGACGTCTACGCATCATCATTTGATACGTATACGTACTACATAGCTGGAGGGCTGGCAAGAGCCGAGGGCGCGATCCATCGCGCGCGGAACAGACTTGGACCGCGGTTTGCCACAGGGTTGAGGACGTCAGGCCAAGCTGCTAACGGCTAAGGCGAATTCGAAACATCGCAGCTGGGGTTCAACGACGGCATGGCAGCCGACAAGGGTATGAAGACGAACTCGGCCACGGACATCGCGCGCGACTGGCAACTCGAAGGTGGCGTCGGATTTCTGCTACGGCTGCTGGAGGCCCGCTACGACGGTCTCTACCAAAGCATGACGCGCCAGAGCGATATCACACCGCGGCAGTTCGGCGTGCTGATGGCGCTGTATCAGTTGGGTCCCCTCACCCCCTCAGTATTGGCGGAGCGGATCAGTTGCGACCGCAACACGCTGAGCGAGATGCTGAAGCGCATGGTCGCGCGCCGGCTGGTATCCAAGAAGGACAATCCGGACGACCGCCGCTCGCTCCAGGTACAGATCACCGCCAAGGGAGAGGAAGCGCTTCTGGCCGTCATTCCGGCCGCCGCCGAGCTGCAAAACATCATGCTGGCTCCCTTGCGCAAGGAAGACCGCGCGCATTTCCTGAAATGCTTGCTCGCGATCGCGAAGGCTCCGCCGCCAGAGGCTCCGACCGATACCTGAGGTCGCCGACGCGCGGCCCTCCTAGGCCGGCGGCTTTCCAAATGTGCCGGCGGCAGCAAGTGCGGCGATTGCGTCGGGCGACAATCCCAGGATCCGCGACAACACATCATCCCGCTGCGCGCCGATCCCGGGAACGCGGCTTCCCATCGCCGTATCGGCCCCGGACATCTGCCATGGCGCATTGACGCCGACGAAGTCGCCGGCGCCATCCGAGACGGTCCCAAACACCCCACGTTGACGCAAATGGGCATCGGTCAGCGCCGCGCCCGGCGTCCGGTACTCGGCGCAGGGAACACCGGCGCGGTCCAGCGCCGCGATGCATTCAGCAACGGTATGGCGCTCCGTCCATTTCTCGATCACCTGCATCATGGCGGTCCAATTGGCGCCGCGCGCCGGAATGGTCGAAAAGCGGGGCTCGTTCACCAGCTCTTGCTGCCCAGTCACCTCGCACAGCGCCGCGAAATTACGCGGCGTGACCGGGGCGATCAGGATATCGCCGTCGCGCGTGCGGACCGGCCCATAGGTCGGGCGCGGCGCACGGATCGGGAATTGCGCTTCCTGAAGTTCATAGACCAGCAGATTCAGCATGCAGTCCATCAAGGCTACATCGACGCGCTGTCCTTTCCCGGTGCGCGTACGCTGGACCATCGCGGTCTGGATCGCGGAATAGCCGAAGATACCGCCGAGGATATCGGCGACAAAAATAGCGCCCGGCGCGGGACGCTCCCGGTCGCCGGCATAGCGCATCAGGGAGTGATCGAATCCACTCTCGGCATGCACGATCATCGCATAAGCCGCGCGCTCGGCGGCTGGGCCTGACTGGCCATAACCCGAGATCGAGCAATAGATGAGGCGCGGGTTGATCTCGCGAAGCGTCTCGTAGCCAAGGCCGAGGCGGTCCATCACGCCAGGGCGGAAATTCTCGACGAGAATGTCCGCCTCCGCGACCATGCGATGTACGAGCCTGATGGCGTCGGCATTCTTCAGGTCCAGCGCCAGGCTACGCTTGCCGGCATTGAGCTGGCCGAAATAGGTGCTGTGGCCTTCGCGCAGCGGCGTTCGCAACCGCATGTCGTCCCCTTCCGGAGGCTCGATCTTGATGACCTCGGCGCCGACGTCGGCGAGCAGCCGCGCGCAATACGGCCCCGCCACCATGATCGAGAAATCGAGCACGCGCACGCCGGCGAGCGGCGCCCTGTCGCCATTCTTCTGCATCCGATCTCTCCTATCTCGGCATCCCGAGCGCGCGTTGCGCGATCAGACTGCGCTGAATCTCATTGGTCCCGATGCTGATGACCCACATCAGCGAATGCCGCAGGTTTTGCTCGAAGCGACCGTTGTCTATCGCGCCCGGCATCTGCTCGGACAGCGCGGCACGCATGCCAAGGATGTCGAGCGCGGCCTCGCCGAAGCGCTCCATCAGCTCACCGGAAAACACCTTGCTGATCGCGCCATATTCCGGCGGCGTCACGCCGTCGTCGGCAAGTTCGGCGCAATGCATCATCAAGAGCCGGCCGATCTCGATCTCTGACGCCAGGGTCGCCATCCTGTCGCGGATAATTGGATCATCAGCGAGAGACCGATCACCTTGCTTCGCCATCACATGCAAACGCAGCTGCTCGAAGGCGTGCGCGACCTTCAGGACGATCCCGCCACCGACCAGCCCGCGCTCGAAGGCCAGCGCGCCGGTCAACACTTTCCAACCGCCATTGACCCCGCCAACCAGGTTCTCGGAGGGGATACGGACATTATCGTAGAAGATGTTGGCAAACGTGCCATCATACATGGTAGCAGACGGACGGACCGTGATGCCCGGCGAATCCATCGGCACGATGAACATGCTGATGCCCGCGTGCGGCGGCTTCGCGTCCTTGTCGGTCCGCGCGGCGAGGAACATGTATTTGCCCCACCAGGTGGTGGTCCAGATCTTCTGGCCGTTGATCACCCAGTGATCGCCGTCCCTGGCCGCACTGGTGCGCAGCGCCGCAAGGTCCGACCCTGCCTGCGGCTCGCTGTAGCCCATACCGTGCATCGCTTCGCCACGCAGGATTTCCGGAAGGTATTTCTGCTGCTGCGCTGCCGTGCCAAACATCATCAGCGCATTGGCCTGGATCGCCGCGCCGATTCGCGGCGCCTCGCCCCGCTCCATCGTCTCCATGAAGGCGATCTGCTCCAGCGGCGATCGCGCCTGGCCGCCGAATTGCTTTGGCCATCCAAGACCGATCCATCCGGTCTCACCGATGTCGCGGGCGAAGCCGGCATCGAACTCACGCTTGGCGAACGGCCTTGCGTCGAATGCTTGCTTCGTATCTCCAGTCCAGTTTTGCTCGAGCCAGAGCCGGATCTGATCACGAAACGCATTCCCAGCCGACCCGAGGTCATATTGCGGCAGCCCGACGCCGCCCGCATCCAGCAGCCGCGCTGCCAGCCCGCTCTTGGCATCCGAGGCGCCGCCGAGCGCGACCGTATCGAGATGCACGCGCTTGAAGTGGATTGGCGCCTCGTGCTCTTCGGCATAGCCGATGGCACCGAACGTATGCTGGATCTCCAGCGACACCTGCCGCAGCGCATGACCGGAGAACGCCGATGCGCAATCAGCGAAGTAGCGCCAGCCGCCCTCGCCGCCATCATGCAGTCTGGCGGCATGGTCGAGGATCAACCTGACGCCTTCTAGCGCGATCAGGCAGTCGGCCAGCTTGTGCTGGATGGCCTGGAACCTGCCGATCGGCTGCCCGAACTGGTGCCGCTCCTTGGCATAGTCCACGGCGAGCTCAAAGGCACGCCGCGCCGCGCCGTGAGCGCGCGCGGTCAACATCGCTCTGCCCTTGATACGGAGATGGTCGAGATCGACCGTCCCTGCGGGAATGCGCGTGAGCGGCGCTTCGTTCAGCCGGACCTCATAGAGCCCCCACGCTCCCATCGCGCGAGTTGCGACGCACTCGACACCGGGACCATCAAGATTGATCAGCGCAAGTTGGGCCTGGTCTAGAACGACCAGAAGATGCGTCGCGCCTCCGGCAGCCTCGACAAAACGAAGCGTGCCCTTTGCCTTGAGGTCCGCGACCTCAACCGCTCCTGTGCCGGCGTCCGGATCCAGCGCGCCGAATGAGAAGGCAACGGTAGCCTTCGCGGACTGCAGCCGATCCAGCAGGTCCACTGCGACGTCGACCTGCGATCCGGAGATCGCAAGATTGGCGAGCGCCGCAGACCACATCGGCGCCGGACAGCCGGCCCGGCCGAGTTCCGCCATGACGATGAGGATTTCGGCGAGCCCGCCTTCGCCGCTCTCCGCACCGAGCGCGGCGACGCCCAGCCCAACGAGCTTGCGCCAGATCGCCGACACCTCTTCCGGCAAGGACGACGCGGTCAAACCGAGTGGACGCCAATGCTCCTCCAGAAAACCGCGCAAGGAATCGCGCAGCACTCCCGCGACATCGTCATTCGACGCTTCGATCGCCGCCATGGTGAAGCCCCGCGCTATGCCTGGCCGAACCTGGGCTTCCGCTTCTCCTTGAACGACATAGTCGCTTCCTTGTGGTCCGCAGTCTCGAACGTCACCTGCTCCAGCGCCATCGACGCCTCCAGCAGCATGTTGACCCGCTCCTTGACGATCTGGTTGATCGACAGCTTGGTCCAGCGAATGGCCCAGGTCGGACCGTTCGCGAGTTCGACCGCGATCGCACGGGCCTTGGCCAACACCTCCGCGCGCGGCGCGACATGATTGACCAGCCCGATCCGCTCCGCCTCATTTCCCTTCAGGAGCGTGCCGCGGATCAGGAATTCCTTGGCCTTGTTGATGCCGATCAGCAGCGGCCAGATCACGGTGCCGCCGTCGCCCGCGACCAGGCCGACGCGCGAGACATGGGTGTCGCCGATCCGCGCGTCTTCCGCCATCACCGTGATGTCGCAAAGCAGCGCATGGGTAGCCGCAAGGCCGATGGCGTCGCCATTGATCGCCGCGATGATGGGCTTGTCGAGCTCGAGCTGTCGGGTGACTCCGCGGCGGCTGATCATGGGATCATGTACCTCGCCCTCTTCGAGCACATCGCCGCCAGGCCGCTCGGACATCGCCTTGACGTCGCCACCAACGCTGAAGAAGTCGCCGGCGCCGGTCAGCACCACAGCATTAACGGCATGATCGTCGGCGAGGTCGTCCCAGATCGTGCGCAACTCCCGGATCAGCTTCTGATTGATGGCATTGCGCGCCTGCGGGCGGTTCAAGGTCACGGTCGCGACCTTGTCCGCGACCTCGACCGTCAGGCATTCATACTTGGCGTAATTGGACACGTTTGCCTCCATTGTTTCGCTGTTTGAGTTGTTGATTATTGGCAACTCAGGCGCGCGCTAGCGGCGCATCCCGGGCTGCACATCCGCCAATGCGACGTGAAGCGACATGGCGCCCGGATCCTGCTCGAGCATGCGTTGCACGGATTCCAGATGCGATCGCAGCAATCGGCTCGCCAGATCGACGTTCCGTTCGCTGAGCGCCGCCAGGAATTGCCGCCGCTTTTCCGCCAGCCGCGCCATCGCGACCCCGCTCGAGGCGACCTTGGCGTAGACGAAGCGCATGTGGATCTCAGTCACCGAGTCCACGATCATCGCAATCACCTTGTTGCCGCTCGAGGCCGCCAGCAGCTTGTAGAACTCGCGCGAACATTCGACCCGGTCGAGCAGCCGGCCTTCCTTCGTCGCAAGCTCCGTCCGCTCGATATTGGCTTCCAATGCATCGAGATCGGCCCGGCGGGCATTGGCACAAGCCAGCTGCACCACGAGGTCGAGGACGTGGACCCGCGCCTCCGACAATTCCCGCACCGAAATCGTGCCGAGGCTCAGCATGTCGCGCATGACCTCGTTCATGCGGCGGGTGTCGCCCTGCTGGATGAAGGCGCCGCCCTTGACGCCCTTCTGCAGCCGGAGCACGCCGGCCATTTCGAGGCTGCGCAGCGCTTCCCGCAGCACGTTGCGACTGACCCCGAGCTGTTGCGCAAGTTCGCGCTCGGCCGGCAGCTTGTCGCCGGGCTTCAGCACGCCGAGCGCCAGTTGCTCGCGAATGCGCTCGCAGATCTCCTCGAACGTCCGCCTGGTGTGAATTGGCTTGAATGTCGGCGCGACCGGGGAGCCGACCGCACGATGATCGGAGACCCGATCCCGGCGGCTCGGCGAGGCGGCACGGGAGCGCTGCGGCGCGCGAGGGCTTGACTTGGTGCTCATGCGGTGGATTATTAAATGGATCACCCATTCAATGGAAGCCCCTTTTTTGGCTTTCCGCAAAGAAAACAAACCGGGAGTTCGTATGAGTTTTTCCGAGGAGCAGGTCGCGTTCCGCGACAACGTGCGCAGGATGGTCGCGAGGCACGTGGCGCCGATCGCCGCCGAGATCGACGAAACCGACCGCTTCCCGCTCGAGCTGGTCAAGCTGTTCGGCGAAATGGGGCTGATGCAGCTCTGGGTGCCGGAACGCTATGGCGGCCCGAACGGCAACCTGACCATGGCCTGTATCGCGCGCGAGGAGATCTCGAAGGTCTCGCCCGCCTGCGCGTCGATCGCGGCACTCAACACCATGTTCATCATGCCGCTAATGCATTTCGGCTCGGAGGAGCAGCGCAGGAAATATCTGCCGATCATCGCCGAGGGCGGCGTGGTCACGGCGATCGCAATCTCGGAGCCGCAGGCCGGCTCAGATGTCGCCGCGCTGAATACCCGCGCCCGCAAGGACGGAGAAAGCTATGTGCTGAATGGCCGCAAGCAGTGGTGCAGCTATGGTGTCGCCGCCGACTACATCGTGGTCATGGCGCGAACCAGTGACGGCGCCGGTGCGGACGGCATCAGCGCCTTCATCGTCGAGCCGAAGAAAATGCCGGGCATCACGTTCGGGCGCCACGAGCGCAAGATGGGCTTTCGCGGCGCGCCCAACACGCCGATCTTCTTCGACAATGTCCGGGTCCCCGCCGAAAACCTTGTCGGCGAGGAAGGCAGGGGCTTTCGCGCGTCGATGCGCGCGCTCGACCTCAACCGGCCGACCATCGGCGCGCAATCCGTTGGCCTTGCCCAGGGCGCACTGGATGCCTGCGTCGCTTACGCCAAGGAGCGCAAGCAATTCAAAAAGCCGATCGCCGAGTTCCAGGGCGTGCAGTTCATGCTCGCCGACATGGCCATGCAGATCGAGGCGGCCCGCGCACTGGTCTACGAATGTGCCCGCGCCGGCGATGCCGGCGACTGGAAGCGGCTCAACGTGCTTGCCAGCATGGCCAAATGCGTCGGCAGCGACATGGCGATGAAGGTGACGACCGACGCGGTCCAGATCTTCGGCGGCTATGGCTACACGATGGACTATCCGGTCGAACGCATGATGCGCGATGCCAAGCTGACCCAGATTTTTGAAGGCACCAACCAGATCCAGCGCGTGGTGATCGCCCGCGAGCTGCTGCGATAGTGCAGATCGATTTCAAGAAGATACAATTACCGGGAGGAACGACCTTGAACCATATCATGAACCGGGCGCTGATAGCCGGCGCGCTGTCAGCACTCCTGGCGGTACCTGCCTATGCTCAGAAAGCCTACGGTCCCGGTGCCAGCGATACCGAGATCAAGCTCGGCCAATCGACGCCGCTGAGTGGCCCCGCATCCGCGTTCGGCGCGGGCGCCGGGCGGGCGGTGGTCGGCTACTTTGAGATGCTGAACGCCAAAGGCGGCATCAACGGCCGCAAGATCAACTTCACGCAGCTCGACAATGCCTACAGCGCGCCGAAAGCCGTCGAACAATCACGCAAGCTGATCGAGGACATCGGCATATTGGCCGAGGTCGGCACGATCGGTACCGCGCCCAACGTCGCGATCCAGAAGTACCTGAACGCCAAGCAGGTGCCGCAACTCTTCATTACCGCCGGCGGACGCCGCTTCAACGATCCCAAGGCATTTCCCTGGACTATCCCGCTCTATCCCGACTTCGAAACCGAAGGCCGCGTCGTCGCCAAGTACATCCTGACGGCAAAGCCAGACGCCAGGATCGGCGTCCTCTATCAGAATGACGACTATGGCAAGGACTACCTCAAGGGTCTCCGCGCCGGCCTCGGTCCGAAGGCCGAGTTGATCGTCGCCCAGGCTTCCTACGAGCTCGCCGATCCGACGATCGACTCGCAGATCGTCCAGCTGAAGGCCGCCGGTGTCGACACCCTGATCGAGCAGTCGTCGTCGAAGGCAGCCGCGCAATCGATCCGCAAGGTTTACGAGCTCGGCTGGAAGCCGCTGCACGTGATCGGCGGCTCGACCGCATCGGTCGAAACTATCCTGAAGCCCGCAGGCCTCGAAGCATCGAAAAGGCTGGTCACAACGCAATTCCTCAAGCAACCGGGCGACCCAGCCTGGGCCAATGATGAGGAAGTCAAGGCCTACAAGGAGTTCTTGAAGGCGTATGCACCTTCAGCCAATCCGGACGATTATTCTGTGCTCGTTGCCTATATGAACGTGCACGCCGTGGAGCTGGCTCTGCGCAAATGCGGCGACGACCTGACCCGCGAGAACCTCATGAAGCAGGCGACCTCGCTCAATGGCGAGCGATTGCCGATGATGCTCCCAGGCGTCGCGATCAGCACCCGGCCCGGAGACTACACGCCCTTCAGAACTCTGCGGATTGCGACATTTGACGGAGAAAGCTGGTCCTTGACCGGCGCCCCTCTATCGGCCGACTAGACCACACTGTCGGCGAGAGCGACCAAGGCTGTCGCTAGGTCAGGACAACAGCCGGGCCCGGTTAAAACTAACCGAGCAGCCATGTTCCATCACCGGAAGGCACTGGTGGTGGTGATGGGCCAGCGAGTCTGCACAGAGCGTTATCTCTGGAACCTCAGCGGCGGTGCCAATGCGTCACCGGGCCGGACGTCAGGGTCGGGCCCCAAACCCTGTCGGAGTGAGGCACGCAGCAAAAAGTGTGATGGCCATTGATTGCCGGATCCCACTTGAAAAGAGCACAAGCCCTTTTCGAGGTGGGAAATCAGGCGCGGGACTAGGTGGCGACGGGAACCCCGTAGAACTTAGCTGGGTTAGACACCAGTATCTTGTGCTGCTGCTGAACATCGACGGTATACTTGGCGAGCCCATCGAGGATCTCACCGACGTCCGGGACAGTGGCAGCGTCGTAGAGACCGACATGGGGCCAGTC
>NZ_JAQOSR010000244.1:0-9666 GCF_046718885.1 Bradyrhizobium sp. UFLA01-814
GGTACCAGCATTACAAGGAAGCGGCCGATCTGCCGCTTGCGGCGCGGCTGCATGCCGACGTCGCCGAAGCCATCGCCGAGCGCCGTGTCGACGCCGCGGGCGCGGCCTCCGACAGCCTGATCGACTACATCGAGAGTTTTGCGCGTTCGACGCTGTAACAGCTCTTAGAGCTCGACGACCGTTCGGATCGACCGCCCGCGCCGCAATGCCTCGAAGCCGTCATTGATGCCGTCGAGGCTGCAGCGGCCGGTGATCAGTTCGTCGAGCTTGAGCCGGCCGTCGAGATAGGCCTGCGCCAGCAAGGGGAAGTCGCGCCGTGGCCGCGCGCCGCCGTAGCTCGAGCGGCGAAATCGTTTCTCGCCCATCAACGCGCCCCAGCGGAAACTCACGTCTTGCGTGACGTCGATCTTGCCGAGCCAGATCACCTCGCCGCCCGGCCGCACCGCCTCCGCGGTCTGCCGAAACGCCTGCGGATGGCCCGCGGCTTCGAGGATGATGTCAGCGCCCCGCCCGCGCGTCGCCTCCTTTGCGAACTGCACCGGGTCCTCGCGCGCCGCGTTGACGACGTGCGTGGCGCCGAGCTGCCGCGCCAGCGCCAGCTTTGCATCATCGAGGTCGACCGCGATAACAGCACCGGCGCCGGCAAGCCGGGTGCCCTGCACCGCCGCCAGCCCGACCGCGCCGCAGCCGGTGACCATCACGGTATCGCCGTGCCCGATGGCGGCGACGTTCAGCGCGGCGCCGACCCCGGTCATGACGCCGCAGCCGATCAGGCACGCGCGGTCGAACGGAATGTCGTTCGGCACGACGATCGCCTGCTGCGCCGGCAGCACGACATATTCCGAGAACGCGCCGAGGAACATCAGGTGCGCCAGGTTGCGGCCGTCCGCGAGCTGAGCCTTCGACGCGCCGTCGAAATGCACACCTTCCGCGCCCCGCGCGAGATAGGTCTCGCACAGGATCGGCTGCGCACGGTCACAGTGCAAGCAGTGCCCGCAATGCGGATTCCAGGACAGGATGACGCGATCGCCGACGCTGATGTCGCGCACCGCGCTGCCGATTTCCTCGACCACGCCGGCGGCCTCGTGCCCGAGGATCATCGGCAAGGGATAGCGCAACGATCCGTCGATGACTTCGAGGTCGGTGTGGCAGAGCCCCGCGGCGCGCACCCTCACCACGACATCGGTCGGCATCGGCTGCGCAAGCGACACGCGCTCGACGGAGAGCGGCGTTCCGCTTTGATGCAGCACCGCCGCGCGGCAGGTCAGGGTCATTTCGAAAAATTCTCTGCCGGGGACATCAGCACGGGCTCAGGCCGTCTGTCCGGACCGCAGCGCTGCGACCGCCTCGTCGAGATCGACCGAGGAGAGCTCCCATTCATTGTCGAAATTGGCGACGACGCGCCGCATGAACGGCTCGTGCAGCGCTTTCGCGGCAGCGGCATCGTGCAGATGATCATAGAGCAGCGCGAAGGCCAGTTGTGCCGGCTCGGGCCCCTCGTAGCTCCATTCAAAACCGTGCTCGGTGAGACGAAGCTGGTCGTAATGCGGTGACAGCGGCTTGCCGTCGACCAGCACCGAAATGCCGTCGATGGTGCGGTCCCCGGTATAGCTCGCCATCGGATCCTCCCTGTGCTGCAGCATCATATCAGGAGCTCGGTCAGGATCCTGGCGGACGCATCTTGAGGTCCTTCTTGACGACCTCGGGGAAGATCCACATCGCGACCGTGGCGAACACGCCGAGGAAGGCGACCGCATAGCTCGGTCCCTGCTGGCCCAGATAGACCATGAAAAAGTAACCGCAGGCCGCCGTGGCGAGGCACGCCAGCGACAGCATGAGCTTGATGTGGCTTGGCATCGAGACCTCCCTTCAGATCAACCACGTGGGAAAGGACGGCGCCGCCACGCGGAGCAGCAGCGCGAGCGCAGCGATCATGGCACAGCAGGACAGCCGCAATCCCGCTCGTCCGTCGCGCCACCATTCCGGCAGCGCCTGAAACAGCCCGGGCAAAAACAGGAACAGCACGCCGCCGACGACAACGACGGTAGTCCAGCGCAATTCGGCCGCCGCGAATGCCAGGGTGCCGGCGAGCAACATCACCCACACGATGGTCGTCATCGTCACCGGCAGAACGGCACGCCCGCGCAGCGGGTACATGCCGGCCAGCTGCAGAAAGCCGATGCAGCACACGCTCCACAACAGGCCGAACCAGGCGAGGCCGGCGAGATTGGGTTCAAGCTGCGGCATGCGGCACCGATTGCTCCGTCGCCACGACCCGCGGCGTCCGCGCCGTCCGGCGCATGTCGGTCTTCACGTAGCGCGTGCTGTAGCCGTTGAAGATGTGGCCAAGCAGGCCGCGATTGAGGTCGGAGGTGCCGAACACATAGTCCATCACCGGGAAGGTCAGGTTCATGTTCCGCTCCATCATGATCGACTGGTTGTGATGGGCGGTATGATGCCGGCGAATGGTGTTGACGAAGGGCATGTTGCGCACGAAGGCATTTTCCTCGACGTGGCAGCAGAAGTGCATGAACTCGTAGATCAGGTACATCGAGGTCGTCGTGGTGATCAGCAGCCAGCCGGTGTTGGCCGAGATCACAAGGCCCGCGACGATCGCCGGCAGGATCGACATCAGGGTAAACACCACCAGCGCATAGGGCGGGAAGAAAGTGACGCGCCAGTCGTGATGATCGGCAAAGCGCATCTCCTCCTCGGTGAAGAATTGATGGTGCATTAGCGTGTGGCGGCTGTAGACCGCGCGCAGCAAGGGCACATTCGAGGGCCGATGCATGACGAAGCGGTGCACCGCCCATTCGAAGAAGTTTGCGATCAGGAAGACCACGGGAATGGTGAGGTATTCCCACCACCGCACGTCGTGCACATTGGCCAGATAGACGTACAGCGCCGTGAAGCCGATCGTGTAGATCAGCACGACATGCAGCCAGCCATTGTACCAGCCCACCACGCGCTCGCGGTAGGTCGCGCGATATTTGCGCTGGCGGTCGGTCATCCCTGTTGCAGCCAACTCCATCGCGGGTCCCTCCATCGCGCGCTAACTGACATATCAGTAGCACATCAGTTACGGAAGGCAAGCCGCCTTCGACTGTCGCGGGTGGTTCCGGAAAAGAAGATGGTGCACGGAACCCGCGGGAGGATCAGGAAAGCATGGCTCGGTTTCGCGCGATCGGGCTGATCGCGCCCTTCCCGCCCATCTCGGCGGCACGTTGCAGATGGGGGCAGCCCAAAGAAAAGGCCGCCCCGGATGGTGTCCGAGGCGGCCTGTGGCGTTCGACAGATCAGAAGATCAGAGCAGGCCGGCGCCGCGGGCCCATTTGTACTTGGCGCCGAGCACCTCAACCGGGAGTTCGGTCGAATAGGCGTAGGCCGGGATGCCGTTCTGGTAGAGATATTCGGCGGCTTCCTCGACCTCGACGTCGCCGGCGAGCGAGGCGACGATCGGCTTGACGAAGCCCTTGGCCTCCATCTCCTTCTTCACCTCGACCATGTTGCGCGCGAACACCATCGGCGGCGTCACGATGGTGTGCCAGTAGCCGAGGATCAGTGCGTGGATGCGCTCGTCCGACAGGCCGAGCTTCACGGTGTTGACGTAGGTGATCGGCGGCTCGCCGCCGGTGATATCCACAGGATTTCCGGCCGCGCCGAACGGCGGGATGAACTTGCGGAACGCCGCATCGAGATCCGGCGGCATCTGCATCAGCGACAGGCCGTTGTCGACCACGGAGTCGGAGAGCAGCACGCCGGAGCCGCCGGCGCCGGTGATGATCAGCACGTTCTCGCCCTTCGGCGTCGGCAGCACCGGCACGCCGCGGGCGAATTCGAGCAGCTGCCGCAGGCTGCGGGCGCGGATCACGCCCGACTGCTTGAACACGTCCTCATAGATCTTGTCGTTGCCGGCGAGCGCACCGGTGTGCGACGACGCCGCCTTCGCACCGGCCGAGGTGCGGCCGGCCTTCAGCACGACCACCGGCTTCTTCTTGGAGACCCGCTTGGCGGCCTCGGCGAAGGCGCGGCCGTCCTTCAGGTCCTCGCAATGCTGCGCGATCAGATTGGTGTTGGGGTCCTGCTCGAAGAAGGCGAGCAGATCGTCCTCGTCGATGTCGGACTTGTTGCCAAGGCCGACGATCGCCGACACGCCCATCTTGGCGGAGCGCGAGAAGCCGATGATCGCCATGCCGATGCCGCCCGACTGCGACGACAGCGCGGCGTGGCCCTTGACGTCATAGGCGGTGCAGAACGTGGCGCAGAGATTGGCCGGCGTATAATAGAAGCCGTAGATGTTTGGCCCCATCAGGCGGATATTGTACTTCTTGCCGACCTCGACGATCTCGGCCTGCAATTCCGGCGCGCCGGCCTCGGCAAAGCCCGAGGGAATCAGCACCGCGCCGGGGATTTTCTTCTCGCCGCATTCGGCGAGCGCGCCGGCGACGAACTTTGCCGGGATCGCGAACACCGCCGTGTCGATCACGCCGGGCACGTCCTTGACGCTCTTGTAGGCCTTGTAGCCGAGGATTTCGTCGGCCTTGGGGTGGATCGGATAGATCTCGCCCTTGTAGCCGCCGTTGATGAGGTTCTTCATCACGGAGTTGCCGATCTTGCCGTCCTCGGCGGAGGCGCCGATCACGGCCACGCCCTTCGGCTGCATGATGCGGTTCATCGCGGCGACGATCTCTTCGGTCGGACGCGGCGCCGGGCGCGGCTTGTAGTTGAAGTCGACGACGATGCGGACGTCGGCGGCGATCGCATTCTTGCTGGTGGCGAACACCGGATTGAGGTCGAGCTCGACGATCTCGGGGAAATCGCTGACCAGCTGCGACACCTTGACGATGACGTCGGCGAGCGCCTCGCGGTTGACCGGATCGCCGCCGCGCACGCCCTTCAGCATCTCATGCGCCTGGATGCCGTCGAGCATCGACAGCGCATCGTCCTTGGTCGCGGGCGCGAGGCGGAAGGTGATGTCCTTGAGGATTTCGACCAGTACGCCGCCGAGGCCGAAGGCGACCAGCTTGCCGAACGAGCCGTCGGTGATCGAACCGACGATCACCTCGGTGCCGCCGCCCAGCATCTGCTGGACCTGGATGCCCTCGATCTTGGCGTCGGCCTTGTACTTCCTGGCGTTGGCCAGAATGGTCTCGTAGCTCTTCTCGGCCTCGGCGGCGCTCTTGACGCCGACCACCACGCCGCCGGCCTCGGTCTTGTGGAGGATGTCGGGCGAGACGATCTTCATCACGACCGGGAAGCCCATGTCGGAGGCGATGCGGGCGGCCTCGGCCGCCGACTTGGCGACGCCCTCTTTCGGCACCGGAATGCCGTAGGCGTCGCACACCACCTTGCCTTCGGGCGCGGTGAGGCTCGTGCGCTTGTCGGCCTTGACCGCATCGAGAATTTTGCGGACCGCATCCTTCGAATTTGACATTGGCTTCCTCCTGGGACAGATTTCGTGGCATTTGGTATGCCAAAAACGCAATTGTCAAGGTCGGTCGAGGTCCAAAAAGATCGAAAAATATAGGTAGCTTGACATTCTGGTATTTGGCATGCCAAAAATCTAAGGTAATTTCTTCTGCTAAGAAGACGTCTCCAAGAGGAGGAGACGAGTCGTGCCAGAACCGAAACAGACCAAGGCGTCGCCCACCATGGCTGACACAGATATCGCCATCGTCCGGATCGCGCCGGAGACGAGCTTCAAGAACAAGGCCTATGAAGCCTTGAAGGAAGCGATCCTGAAGATGGACATCTACGCGACGCCGGAGCCCGTGATGCTCGACGAGCGCGCACTGTCCGAGCGCCTCGGCGTCAGCCGCACGCCGATCCGCGAAGCGATCGCGATGCTCGAGCAGGACGGATTCGTGAAGACCGTGCCGCGCCGCGGCATCGTCGTGGTCCGCCGCACCAAGGCGGAGATCGTCGACATGATTCGCGCCTGGGCGGCGCTGGAGAGCATGGCGGCGCGCCTGATCACGACCACCGCGCGCAAGAAGGACATCTCGGCGCTGCGCGACTTCTTCAAGGACTTCAGCGACGATCGCCTGCCGCAGGATCACGTCGAGGAATATTCCAAGGCCAACATCGCCTTCCACCAGGCGCTGATCTCGCTGTCGGAATCGCCGGTTCTGGTCGACCTCACCAACGACCTGCTGCTGCATGTGCGCGGCTATCGCCAGCTCACGATCGGCCGCAAGGACCGCACCGCGACCTCGCTGCCGGAGCATCTCGGGATCATCGAGGCGCTGGAAGCGCGCGACACCGAACTTGCCGAGAAGCGCGCGCGCGACCACACGCTTGGGCTTGCCGCCTATGTCGAGGCGCACGGCCAAGAATTATTCACGTAGAGAACCGTTCACTTAAGTTTGAGAGTCCACACCCGCTTCAGACGACAATCAGATCGTCCGAACAAAGAACGATCAGGGAGACGATGCCGATGCTGAATACCGCTACGAAGTCCGAGGCACCGGGCACCGAGCAAGAACTGACCGATGGCTTCCATCTCGTCATCGATGCGCTCAAGCTCAACGGCATCGACACCATCTATGGTGTGCCGGGTATCCCGATCACGGACCTGGGCCGCATGGCCCAGGCGGCGGGCATTCGCGTGCTCTCGTTCCGCCACGAGCAGAATGCCGGCTATGCGGCCTCGATCGCCGGCTTCCTGACCAAGCGGCCCGGCGTCTGCCTCACGGTGTCGGCGCCCGGCTTCCTCAACGGCCTCACCGCGCTCGCCCACGCCACCACCAACTGCTTCCCGATGATCCTGGTCTCGGGCTCGTCCGAGCGCGAGATCGTCGACCTGCAGCAGGGCGACTATGAAGAGATGGATCAGCTCGCGATCGCCAAGCCGCTGTGCAAGGCCGCGTTCCGCGTGCTGCACGCCCAGGACATCGGCATCGGCCTCGCGCGCGCGATCCGCGCCGCGGTGTCGGGCCGTCCGGGCGGCGTCTATCTCGACCTGCCCGCAAAGCTGTTCTCGCAGGTGATGAACGCCGACGCCGGTCAGAAGTCGCTGGTCAAGGTGATCGACGCCGCGCCCGAGCAGATCCCCTCCCCGTCTTCGGTCAAGCGCGCGCTGGACGTGCTGAAGAGCGCAAAACGCCCGCTCATCATCCTCGGCAAGGGCGCGGCCTACGCGCAGGCCGACGAGGCGATCAAGAATTTCGTCGAGAAGAGCGGCGTGCCGTTCCTGCCGATGAGCATGGCCAAGGGCCTGCTGCCCGATCTGCATCCGCAATGCGCGGGTGCGGCGCGCTCGACCGTGCTGAAGGAAGCCGACGTCGTGATGCTGATCGGCGCCCGCCTCAACTGGCTGCTCTCGCATGGCAAGGGCAAGACCTGGGGTGAAGCCCCGAAGAAGTTCATCCAGGTCGACATCGAGCCGAAGGAAATGGATTCCAACGTCGAGATCGTCGCCCCCGTGGTCGGCGATATCGGCTCCTGCGTGTCGGCGTTCCTCGACGCCATGGGCGCGAACTGGACCGCGGCGCCCACCGACTGGCTCTCGACCATCGCCAAGAAGCGCGACGACAACGTCGCCAAGATGGCGCCGAAGCTGATGAGCAACGCTTCGCCGATGGACTACCACGGCGCGCTCGGCGCGCTGCGCGCCATCATCGCGGAACGTCCGGACACTATCTTCGTCAACGAAGGCGCCAATACGCTCGACCTCGCCCGCGGCGTCGTCGACATGCACAAGCCGCGCAAGCGGCTCGACGTCGGCACCTGGGGCGTGATGGGCATCGGCATGGGTTATTCGATCGCCGCCGCGGTCGAGACCGGCCTGCCCGTGCTCGCGATCGAAGGCGACAGTGCGTTCGGCTTCTCCGGCATGGAGGTCGAGACCATCTGCCGCTACAAGCTGCCGATCTGCGTCGTGATCTTCAACAATGACGGCATCTATCGCGGCACCGACCTCAACAGTGCCGGCGACGATCCGGCGACCACCGTGTTCGTCAAAGGCTCGCGCTACGACAAGATGATGGAAGCCTTCGGCGGCGTCGGCGTCAACGCCACCTCGCCGGACGAGTTGAAGCGCGCGGTCAATGCGGCGCTGGATTCCGGCAAGCCGACGCTGATCAACGCGGTGATCGACCCGGCGGCGGGCTCGGAGAGCGGCCGCATCGGCAACCTCAATCCGCAGAGCGTTCTGCAGAAGAAGAAGTAACCCCTAACCCCATCACTCCCTGCGGGTGCAGGGGCAGACAGAGTACGGAGCAAACATTATGACCAAGGCGCTGAAGGGCGTTCGCATTCTCGATTTCACCCACGTCCAGTCGGGTCCGACCTGCACGCAATTGCTGGCCTGGTTCGGCGCCGACGTGATCAAGGTCGAGCGTCCCGGCGTCGGCGACATCACGCGCGGCCAGCTGCAGGACATCCCGAACGTGGACAGCCTGTATTTCACCATGCTGAATCACAACAAGCGCTCGATCACGCTCGACACCAAGAACCCGAAGGGCAAGGAAGTGTTGACGGCGCTGATCAAGCAGTGCGACGTGCTGGTCGAGAATTTCGGTCCCGGCGTGCTCGATCGCATGGGCTTCCCCTGGGAGAAGATCCACAGCCTCAACCCGAAGATGATCGTCGCCTCGATCAAGGGCTTCGGCCCCGGCCCGTATGAGGACTGCAAGGTCTACGAGAACGTCGCGCAGTGCACCGGCGGCGCCGCCTCGACCACCGGCTTCCGCGACGGCCTGCCGCTCGTCACCGGCGCGCAGATCGGCGACACCGGCACCGGATTGCATCTCGCGATCGGCATCCTTGCTGCGCTCCACCAGCGCACCAGCACCGGCAAGGGCCAGAAGGTCACCGCCGCAATGCAGGACGGCGTGCTCAACCTGGCGCGCGTCAAGCTGCGCGACCAGCAGCGCCTCGCCCATGGGCCGCTGAAGGAATACAGCCAGTTCGGCGAAGGCATTCCGTTCGGCGACGCCGTGCCGCGCGCCGGCAACGATTCCGGCGGCGGCCAGCCCGGTCGCATCCTGAAATGCAAGGGCTGGGAGACCGACCCGAACGCCTACATCTACTTCATCACCCAGGCGCAGGTCTGGGAGAAGATCTGCGACGTGATCGGCGAGCCGACCTGGAAGACCGATCCGAACTACGCCAAGCCGCCGGCCCGCCTGCCGCGCCTCAACGAGATCTTCGGCCGCATCGAGCAGTGGACGATGACAAAGACCAAGTTCGAGGCGATGGAGATCCTCAACAAGGACGACATCCCCTGCGGTCCGATCCTGTCGATGAAGGAGATCGCGGGAGACCAGTCGCTGCGCGCGACCGGCACCGTGGTCGAGGTCGATCACCCGACCCGCGGCAAGTATGTCTCGGTCGGCAACCCGATCAAGCTGTCGGATTCGCCGAGCGACGTTCAGCGCTCGCCGCTGCTCGGCGAGCACACCGACGAGATCCTGCGCGAGGTGCTCGGCTTCAGCGATCACCAGGTCGCCGAGATCCACGACTCCGGCGCGCTCGACCCGCCGCGCAAGCAGGCGGCGGAGTAAGGGCTCGCACTCAAGCAGAAACACGAATGGCCGCGGGCAACCGCGGCCATTTTGTTTTGGGAGGAACTTGCGGTCCCGCACCGCTGTCGACCGCAGGCCGGATCAACCACCCTCGCCGCTCTCGCCGTCCCCGCCCTCATCCCCCGGCACATATTCCAGA
>NZ_JAQOSR010000245.1:0-9554 GCF_046718885.1 Bradyrhizobium sp. UFLA01-814
CCATGGTCGTCGGCAGCGTCAGATGTGTATAAGAGACAGGGCCATCGAGGCGAAGAAGCCGGAGCGCAACGCGGTCAGCAAGCCGGCACATCGCAAGGAGCGGCGGCGGATTGTCCGCGCGCAACCGGTTCGGCAGGTCGTTCAGCAGCAGCTCGATCCGTTCGGCCAGCCGACCCTGGTGCCGCTCACCCGACGCTAGCAAGCAAGGATTACTCTGTCAGGCCGGCCCCGTCGCGATCGGCGGGCCGCTCGCCTGCCCCCATTCCGACCACGAGCCGTCATAGAGCGCGGTCTCGGTGACGCCGAGCCGGTAGAGCGCAAGCGTCAGCACGCCGGCCGAGACGCCCGAGCCGCAGCTCGTCACGATCGGCGCATCGAGCTTCACGCCGGCGCCCGTGAACGACTTGCGCAGGTCATCGAGCGGCTTCATCTCGCCGGTCGCCGCATCGAACAGCTGGTTGTAGGGCACGTTGCGAGCGCCTGGGATGTGGCCGGCGCGGATGCCCGGCCGCGGCTCCGGGGCGCGGCCCTCGAAGCGATCGGCGGCGCGCGCATCGATCACCTGCTCGGCACGGCTTTCGACATTGGCGATCATCTGCTCGATGCTGCGCACGCGCTGCGGATCGTAGCTCGCCTTGAAGGTCGCAGGCTTCGGCTTCACCTCGCCGCTCTCGACCGCCCTGCCCTCGGCGCGCCACTTCTTCAGGCCGCCGTTGAGGATGCGCACGTTGCGATGGCCATAGGACAGGAACATCCACCAGGCGCGCGGCGCCGCAACCCAGCCGCCGGAATCGTAGATCACGACGGTGTCGGCACTGCTGATGCCGAGCCCGCCGACGTCGCGGCCGAACTGCTCGGCGCTCGGAAACATGTGCGGCAGCGGATTGGAGTGGTCGGACACCGCATCGACGTCGAAGAACACAGCGCCGGGCAGGTGCGCGGCGAGATAATCATCCTTCGGCAGCGGCAGCACGCCCGGCAGCTTGAAGGTCGCATCGAGCACCTTGACGTTGGCATCGCCGAGATGCGCAGCCAGCCATTCGGTCGAAACGAGCGGATCGTCGGTCGTCGTCATCTTGCGTGTCTCTCCATCGTCATTGCCGGAGTTGATCCGGCAATCCATCTTGCCGTGAAGCGATGGACACGCGGGTCAAGCCGCGTGTGACATCCTGCCTAGGCCTTCTTCTTCGGCTCCCACGCCTCGATCGGCCCGCCGGCCTCGCGCCAGGCGGCAAAGCCGCCGCCCATATGCGCGACCGGCTTCAGGCCCATGTCCTTCGCGGTCTTGGCGGCGAGCGCCGAGCGCAGGCCGCCGGCGCAGTGGAAGATGAACTTCTTGTCTTCCTGGAAGATCGGCTTGGCATAGGGGCTGTTCGGATCGATCCAGAACTCAAGCATGCCGCGGGTGCAGGAGAACGCGCCGGGGATCTTGCCGTCGCGCTCGATCTCGCGGGGATCGCGGATGTCGACGATGACGACGTCGTTCTTGCCGATCAGCGTGATCGCATCGGCCGCACTGATGGTCTCGATCTCGGCATTGGCCTCGTCGATCATCACCTTGATGCCGCGGTGGATGTTCTGGGGCATGGGGCTCTCCCTGGCTTTTCTTGATCGTCATTCCGGGGCGATGCGGCAGCATCGAATCCGGAATCTCGATCGAATTTCATCAGCTCGAGATTCCGGATCGGTCCAACGGACCGTCCGGAATGACGGGATTGGTTACCGCACCAGCTCCCGCATCGCGTTCTCCAGACCTTCGATCGTGATCGGATACATGCGCTCTGAGAACAGGCGGCGGATGATGGTGGTCGATTCCGAATAGTCCCAGTGCTTCTGCGCCACCGGATTGAGCCACACCGCGTGCGGATAGGTGCGGATGATGCGGTCGAGCCAGACCGAGCCGGCCTCTTCGTTGACATGCTCGACCGAGCCGCCGGGAACCATGATCTCGTAAGGCGACATCGAGGCGTCGCCCACGAACACCACCTTGTAGTCGTGCGGATACTTGTGCAGCACGTCCCAGGTCGGCGTGCGATCGGTGAAGCGCCGCTTGTTCTGCTTCCAGACGCCCTCATAGAGGCAGTTGTGGAAGTAGAAATATTCCATGTGCTTGAATTCGCTCTTGGCGGCGGAGAACAGTTCCTCGACCTGCTCGATATGCGAATCCATCGAGCCGCCGATATCGAAGAACACCAGCACCTTGACCGCGTTGCGCCGCTCGGGACGCATGTGCACGTCGAGATAGCCGTGGTTGGCGGTCTCCTTGATCGTGGTGTCGAGGTCGAGCTCGTCCGGCGCGCCGGTGCGCGCGAACTTGCGCAGCCGCCGCAGCGCGACCTTGATGTTGCGGATGCCGAGCTCGACATTGCCGTCGAGATCCTTGAACTCGCGCTTGTCCCACACCTTCACGGCGCGGTTGTTGCGGTTCTTCTCCTGCCCGATGCGGACACCCTCGGGATTATAGCCATGGGCGCCGAACGGCGAGGTGCCGGCGGTGCCGATCCACTTGCTGCCGCCCTGGTGGCGGCCCTTCTGTTCCTCGAGCCGCTTCTTCAAGGTCTCCATGAGCTTGTCCCAGCCCATGGCCTCGATCTGCTTCTTCTCTTCCTCGGTGAGATATTTCTCGGCGAGCTTCTTCAGCCACTCCTCGGGGATATCGGCCTTGCCCATGGCGTCGAGCAAGCTCTCGAGCCCCTTGAACACGGTGCCGAACACGCGATCGAACTTGTCGAGATTGCGTTCGTCCTTCACCAGCGCGGCGCGCGACAAATAGTAGAAATTCTCGACCGTCTGCTCGGCGAGATCGGCGTCAAGCGCTTCCATCAAGGTCAGATATTCCCGTAGCGTCACGGGGACCTGGGCGTCGCGCAGCGATGTGAAAAACTGCAGGAACATACCCACCTAGATCGCCCGCTGGGCCGGTGGCGTCAAGGGCCCCCGGCCGTGCTTCATCCCGAGATCAGCTATCCATTTTCACCGGGTTACCTCCACCGCCGTCGGTCCGTGGCGGCGCCCGCGCCATCGCGGCAAGGTCGCGCCACGCCGGCGATCATTCCGCAGAGCGGAAAGATGATGCATGACATTCCATGCGGAAGCCCACATCGGTACCGCTGCGCTGCGGAATCCGCGCTAGACCGCCCGGCTTTTTCAATTAGAATTGTATCGGACAAGATTTCGGAGAGGACATGCGACCGCTGCGAGAGCGGTCGTTTCGTGTGGGGGCCCGGGCCGCCGACGAACGAAGCAAGGCAAACAGATAGATGAAATTCACGGGTACCAAGGACTACGTCGCCACCGATGACCTCAAGGTCGCCGTCAATGCCGCCATCGTGCTCGAGCGCCCGCTGCTGGTGAAGGGCGAGCCCGGCACCGGCAAGACCGTGCTGGCCGAGGAAGTCGCCAAGGCGATCGACGCGCCACTTTTGACCTGGCACATCAAGTCGACCACCAAGGCGCAGCAGGGCCTCTACGAATACGATGCGGTGTCCCGGCTGCGCGACAGCCAGCTCGGCGACGCCCGCGTGTCCGACATCAAGAACTACATCAAGCGCGGCAAGCTGTGGGACGCCTTCACCAACGAGAAGCGCCCGGTGCTGCTGATCGACGAGATCGACAAGGCCGACATCGAATTCCCCAACGATCTGCTGCTCGAACTCGACCGCATGGAATTCCACGTCTACGAGACCGGCGAGACCATCAAGGCGAAGCTGCGCCCGATCGTGATGATCACGTCGAACAACGAGAAGGAACTGCCGGACGCCTTCCTGCGCCGCTGCTTCTTCCACTACATCAAGTTCCCCGACAGCGAGACGATGGGCAAGATCGTCGACGTGCACTTCCCCGGCATCAAGAAGCGCCTGGTGGAAGAGGCGCTGCGGATCTTCTTCGAGGTCCGCGAGGTGCCGGGCCTGAAGAAGAAGCCCTCCACCTCGGAGCTGCTCGACTGGCTCAAGCTGCTGCTCAACGAGGACATCACCCCCGAGATGCTGCGCGAGCGCGATCCGCGCAAGCTGATCCCGCCGCTGCACGGCGCGCTGCTCAAGAACGAGCAGGACGTGCACCTGTTCGAGCGGCTGGCTTTCCTCAGCCGCCGCGAAGTCTAGTTCCGATATCGGTACACGCCGGGGCGATGGCTCCGGCGCTTTGCTTCTGCAGCTCAACAAACAAGCCAACAAGCAAGAAGACCAGGGAAGATGAACGTCCAGACCCAGATCCGCGCCGCCGAGCCCGTCACCACAGAGCATTTCGACGTCCTGATCGCAGGCGCCGGCATCTCCGGCGTCGGCGCCGCCTACCACCTTACCACGCAATGCCCCGGCACCAGCTTCGTGGTGCTGGAGACGCAGAAGACTTTTGGCGGCACCTGGTCCACCCACCGCTATCCCGGCATCCGCTCCGACAGCGACCTGCACACCTTCGGCTATCGCTTCAAGCCGTGGACCAGCGCACCGATCGCCAGTGCTTCCGAGATCCTGAAATACATGGGCGAGGTGATCGAGGAGAACGACCTCGCCCGTCACATCCGCTATCGCCACACCATCACCGCGGCGAAGTGGTCGAACGAGACCAATCTCTGGACCATCGATGCTGTCCGCATCGACACCGGCGAGCGGCTGCGCTTCACAACCAACTTCTTCTGGATGTGCCAGGGCTATTATCGCCACGACGCGGGCTATACGCCCGAATGGACCGACATGGCGAAGTTCAAGGGTACGGTCGTGCATCCGCAGACCTGGCCCGACGACCTCGACTACAAGGGCAAGCGCGTGGTCGTAATCGGCTCCGGCGCCACCGCGGCGACGCTGATCCCGGCGATGGCCAAGGACGCCAGCCATGTCACCATGCTGCAGCGCTCGCCGACCTATTTCCGCACCGGCCGCAACGCGATCGAGATCGCCGAGGAGCTGCGCAGGCTGCAGGTCGACGAGCACTGGATCCACGAGATCACCCGCCGCAAGATCCTGTTCGAGCAGGACGCCTTCACCAGGCGGACCTTCGCCGAGCCCGAGGGCGCCAAGAAGGACCTGCTGGCAGCGGTCGAAGCCGTCCTCGGCAAGGACTACGACATCGCCACCCATTTCACGCCGAGCTACCGGCCGTGGCGGCAGCGCATCGCCTTCGTGCCGGATGCCGACCTGTTCCACGCGATCAAGGGCGGCAAGGCGTCGGTCGTCACCGACGAGATCGACCGCTTCACCGAGACGGGCATCCTGCTCAAGTCCGGCAAAGAGCTCGAGGCCGACATCATCATCACCGCGACCGGCTTCCACCTCTCCGCCAATGGCGGCATCGACTTCGAGATCGACGGCAAGCCGCTCGACTTCGCCGATACCGTGACCTATCGCGGCATGATGTTCACCGGCGTGCCGAACCTCGTCTGGGTGTTCGGCTATTTCCGCGCCAGCTGGACCTTGCGCGTCGATCTGGTCGGCGACTTCGTCTGCCGCCTGCTGCAGCACATGAAGGCGACCGGCGCGAACAAGGTGACGCCGGAGCTGCGCCCCGAAGACCACAACATGCCGCTGCTGCCGTGGATCGATCCGGAGAACTTCAACCCCGGCTACATGATGCGCGGCATGCACCTCTTGCCGAAGCGCGGCGACAAGCCTGAGTGGCAGCACAACCAGGACTACTGGGCCGAGAAGGACGAATTCCCGGCGATCGACCTCGAGGACAAGGCGTTCGTCTACGGCTGAGCTCCTTTTTTATTCCGTCACCCTGAGGCGCTAACGGCCACACACTCTGCTGTCGTCCCGGCGAAAGCCGGGACCCATACTCCGTGGCGGATGTTGTGGACGGGACTCGTCATTCCGCCAGCACGCAACAATGACCATCGGTGGTTATGGGTCCCGGCCTTCGCCGGGACGACGCTGAACGATTATCGTCGTACGCCTCTATCCCCTCACGCATATTCCGGCAGCTTCGCGGCGGCCTCCGGCGCCTTGCCGCGGATCATGTCGGAGGCCTTATCGGCGATCATCAAGGTCGAGGCGTTGAGATTGGCGGAGATCATCCGCGGCATGATCGAGGCGTCGATCACGCGCAGGCCCTCCATGCCATGGACCCGAAGCTGATCGTCGACGACAGCCCACGGCGCGTCCGCCGGTCCCATCCGGCAGGTACAACCGGGATGGAAGGTCGTGGTGCCGCGCTGGGTCGCGGCCGCGAGCAGTTCGTCGTCGCTCGTGACCTTCGGGCCCGGAAAGTCCTCATAGGCGTAATACGGACTGAGCGGCTCGGAGGCGAGCAGCCGGCGCGCCAGCTTCATGCCGGCGACGACGACGCGGCGGTCGATCTCCTCGGCGAGATAGTTGGTCTGGATGATCGGCGGCGCGAACGGATCGGCCGAGCGGATCCGAACATAGCCGCGGCTCTCCGGCCGCTGCTGCCATGACGCCACCGTCATGCCGGGCTCGTCCTCGAGCTGGCCCTGCACGCCTTCCTTGTAGCTCGCCGGCGTGAAGGTGAGCTGCAGATCGGAGCTCTCGGTGGTCTCGCCGGAATGCCAGAAGCAGTAGACCATGGTCGGCGACAGCGACAGCAAGCCGCGCCGCGTCGTCGCCCATTTGATCGCCTCGCCCCACAGGCTGAAGCCGCGGCGAAGCTCGTTGATGGTCCTGATATTCTTGACCCGCGCCACCGAGCGCGGCGCGTAGTGATCCTGCAGGCCTTCGCCGACACCCGGCAGCGCATGTCGCACCTGGATGCCGTGCGCCTGCAACAGCTCGGGCGCGCCGACGCCGGAGAGCTGCAACAGCTGCGGCGAGTTGTAGGCGCCGCCGGAAAGGATGACTTCCTTGGTGGCGCGTATCTCCAGGGGATCGCCGTGCTTGCCGCCGCGGTTATAGCGCACGCCGACCGCGCGCTTGCCCTCGAAGATGATCCCCGTGACATGGGCATGCGTACGCACGTCGACATTGGGCCGCCGCCGCGCCGGATGCAGGAACGCGGTCGCGGCGCTGACCCGGCGGCCGTTCAGGATGGTGCGCTGGCAGTACGACACTCCTTCCTGGATCTGGCCGTTGTAATCGGGATTGCGCGGAATGCCGAGGCTGACCGCGCCCGCCATGAAGGCTTCGCAGAGCGGGTCCTGCCAGTCCATCGTGGTGACGGTGAGGCTGCCGTCGCGGCCGCGATAGGTGTCGTCGCCCTCGCCGATTCTTCTCTCCATGCGCCGGAAATAGGGCAGCACGTCGGGATAGCCCCAGCCGCGATTGCCGAGCTGCGCCCAGGTGTCGAAATCCTGGCGCTGGCCGCGATTATAGATGTGGCCGTTGATCGAGGACGAGCCGCCGAGCGTCTTGCCGCGCGGTGCATAGATGCTGCGCCCGCCAGTGTAGGGACCCACCTCCTGCTGGTAGGCCCAGTTCACGCTCTTCATGTGGAAGGTCTTGATGAAGCCGGCCGGCAGATGGATGTAGGGATGCCAGTCGCTCGGCCCCGCCTCCAGCACGCACACGCTGGTGCCCGCGTCTTCACTCAACCGGTTGGTCAGCACGCTCCCGGCGGAGCCTGCGCCGATGATCACATAATCGAACGTTTCCATCGTCTCGCTTCTGGCGCCGACCAAAGTGTCAGCGCGGCTTTTCGTTGAGTTGATAGGTCAGATGCGCCTTCACCGTCGGCCATTCGCTGGCGATGATGCTGTAAACCACGGTGTCGCGCAACGTGCCGTTGGGCGCGATCTGATGGCTGCGCAGGATGCCGTCCTGCTTCGCACCCAGACGCTCGATGCCGCGCCGGCTCTGGTGATTGAAGAAATGCGTGCGGAACTCGACCGCGATGCAATCGAGCTTCTCGAAGGCATGGGTGAGCAGCAGCAATTTGCACTGCGTGTTGACCGCGCTGCGCTGCACTCGCTTGGCGTACCAGGTCGAGCCGATCTCGACGCGACGGTTCGGCGTGTCGACGTTCATGTAGGTCGTCATGCCCGAGATCCGCCCCTCGGCGTCGAACACCGTGAACGGCAGCATCGATCCGGCCTTTTGCAGGCCGAGCCGGCGGTCGATCTCCTTGGCCATGTTCTCCGGCTGCGGGATCGCGGTGTACCAGAGCTTTGACAGCTCGCCGTCCTTCACCGCATCGACCAGCCCGTCGCGATGATCGTGCGACAACGGCTCCAGCCGCGCATGCGCGCCGCGAAGGGTGACCGGTTCAAGCCAGGGCATTTTGTATCCTTTGTTTGTAGTCCGGCACCACCTTAGCCGTCATTGCGAGCGAAGCGAAGCAATCCATCGGTCCACATATGCGGATCGATGGATTGCTTCGTCGCTTCGCTCCTCGCAATGACGGCCGGCGCGATCATCTATTCAGAAAGTTCAGCGGCAATCCCGGCCGCGGCCAGTCCATCGCGATCAGCTCGCCCTTGCCCGACAACGTGATGTAGGCGGTCTTCAGATCGGGGCCGCCGAAGGCGATATTGGTGGTGACGCGGTCGCCGGTCGGCACCTGCTCGACCACGGTGCCGTCGGGCGCGATCACCGAGATGCAGCCCGAGACCAGCGTCGCGACGCAGACATTGCCGTTCGCTTCCACGGCGAGCGAGTCGAACATCTGGTAGCCGCCGAGGCCGGCGATCGGCTTGCCGCGCTCGCCGCGATAGATCACGTCGCGCGGCTTGACGGTGCCGGGCTCTGAAACTTCATACGCCCACAGCCGCGCGGTCGGCGTCTCCGCGATGTAGACGGTCTTCTCGTCCGGCGAGAGACCAATGCCGTTGGCCGGCAGGATGCCGTGCACAGCCTCGACGATCTCGTTCATGCCGGGCTTCAGATAATAGAACGCGCCGACATCCATGTCGCGGGCGCGGCGCTTGCCGAGATCGGAGAACCACAGGCCGCCCTGCCTGTCGAACACCAGATCGTTCGGCCCGCGCAGCTCATGCTCGCCGCACTTCGTCACCACGGTCTCGACCTTGCCGGATTGCAGATCGACGCGCTGGATCGAGCCGCCGAGATAATCCTCGGGCTGCGGTCCCGGCATGATCATGTTGCGGGTCGGAATCCAGGAGAAGCCGCCATTGTTGCAGATGTACATCTTGCCGTCGGGTCCGAGCGCCGCGCCGTTCGGGCCGCCTGGCACCTTGGCGACGATCTCCTTGCGCCCGTCGGGATAAACCCGCGTCAGCCGCTGGCCGCGGATTTCGACCAGCACGACCGAACCGTCGGGCATGACGACCGGACCTTCGGGAAACTCCAGATCGGTGGCGAGAACTCGGATATTGGCCATGGCATCCTCCCGGCTCTTTGGCTGCAGGCGGACTCCGAACGGCCCCGCACGCGCAACGTTGTTGTTTCATCCTGTTATGGCAAACGGGGTTTGGCTTGCCAAGCAATGGCCCCGCAAGGCTGCCCGGCGTTGAGGTGGGATGGGCGCGCCGCAAATGCCCCTGTCGTCCCTGCGAAAGCAGGGACCCATACTCCGCGGCCCGTGTTGTGAACGGGACTCGTCGTTCCAACGTCGCGTAACAATCAGCGTCGGTGGTTATGGGTCCCTGCTTTCGTGTTTGGTCCCGTTTGATTGGCAAGGGCCTGGATTGGCGTCTTGTAGCCGAG
>NZ_JAQOSR010000246.1:0-9479 GCF_046718885.1 Bradyrhizobium sp. UFLA01-814
GGCTACATGATTGATCTGGTCGGTAAGGCCGGGTCTCAGATTGCCGAGCGGATCGTTCGACAGCGCGGCAAGATGCAGGACCGCGTCGAAAGCCTTCAGATCGGCAAGTTCGACGTCTCGCGTGTCCTTGCGGATGGCCGGCACATCCACGATCGACCCGCCCTCTGCAAATGTGCAGCGAGAGTACAGATCGCTGTCGAGGCCCACGACTTCGTGCCCGGCACGCCGTAGCATCGGGGTGAGCACTGTTCCGATGTAGCCGAGATGTCCGCTCACGAGAACGCGCATCTTAACGCCTCCAAATTAATTCTGCTTCTATCCCCCCTGCTTATTTCAAAATCGGTCGCTGATGCACGTGTTTGTAAAACCTTAGTTAATGGCGCGCATTGAAATTGCGGGAGCGATCCGCTCAAGACGACGGGAAATGGTTGAGCCGTACGCCATGATCGTTGACGTCGCTGGCGGCGGCGCCAGCCGAGAGACGCCGCAGTAGCGCTTGGGGAACTCTGCGTAGTTGCCGGTGAAGCCGGTAACGAATGGTGGAACGGCTGACGTCGAAGCGATTGGCCAGTTCTCCGCCGAACGCCACAACGAACTTGTATCGCGCCTCGTTTTCAATTCCGCCATCGAAATCGAAATGAAGGCCCCGCTCGTGCGCCAGCTCGATGCCACTCCAGAGGAGCAGACTTACTGCGCCTGGATGCGCAATGCTCCTGTCCCGCGACGACAGGAAATAGTGCACGAATTTGTGGTCCCAGACGAAGAAGACCTGGGCGTGAACGTTGTTGTTCGAGTCCACCGCCGCCAGGATCTTGCATTGCTGTCGCTCGCTCGCGGCGGCATAGACAGCTTCCAATCGCGAGAGGTCGAAATACGACTTCGCGCCCTCCAGGTTGGCCTGGTAATACTTCACGAAGTATTTTGCGGACGTGACTTCGCGAATGACGAGCCGTTCCCGCGCGCGTCGTATCACGTTCTTCGTCTTGTCGCGCAATCCCGACCAGAGCTCGTCTCGGGGGCTCGTGCATTTCAGCATGAAAGTCGGATGCGCGCGCACCTCGTAGCCGCACGCGAGGAACGCGGCGACATCGCTGAACCCGGTATCGAGCGTCATCTCGACGTGATCGAAATCCGCGACCTGCTTGAGCAGATCAGTGATGACCGCATGCGCCAATCGCATGCGCGCTTCCGTCTTGCCGGACTGCAGCGTGACTGTCGGTCCGAGAAAGCGCGTGATTTGAGGCATCTCGCAGATGCTCATCCCGCCTTCAGTACGCGTGACGAACCGGAGAGAACCCACGACGCGCCCGCCACGCGAACAAGTGACTTCGCGCCAGCTACCGGGAGCCAGCGCATCCAGCCACCAATCCTCGTGAAAGACCGATTTGCGCATCAAATTCCTCTTCCGGAGACTAACCGGATAGCGAAACGGCAATCTGATTAAACCAAAACGTGCAGAAATGCCCAACGTCCGCGCGGATCAGAAGGCCTTAGCTTCTATTGTAGTTAACGACGTCTGCAGCATTTGAATCGGGGCGCTGGCCTAGTTAGCCTCTGAGCTCGTCGCCGGTCAGATGACGCATTGACGCAATGCTGCGCCTGTTCGAAACATGTTTAATCATTGTCACGCGATACGTATTCACTGCGGGCTTTTGCGTGCCGATCGATCCAAATTCGGCTGCACGAACGGCGTGCCGGCGTCATAGCGCGCCTTGGCCGGAAGCACATGAAGCTTCGTCTCTCCGACCGGGTCCACCCAAGGCCAATCGTATCCGCGCCCGGCGTCGAAGAACGCGGGACGGCCTGCGAGGTACATGGAAGCAGGCAAGGCGCGATCCCCGCTTCCGGAATCCCAGTGCGTTTTGTTGGTGAGGTAATCAAAATTGCCATATCGAATCGTGGACATCGCAACCTTTGCGTCCGTCGGATATGGCTTCACGGCGTCCCAGCCGAGCATCCAGACGCCGGGCTTTGCGTCGGTAAACCGAGTTTCGTACGACCAGCCGCCCATCTGACCGGGAATCCCGAGCACATTTCCAATGAAAGACATCCAGTAGGAATACGCCATCAGGCCGGCGGCGCGCCGCGGCCCATTGCGGGGCTGCGACATATCATCGATCGTCCCGCCCGCCTGATTGTCGAACGCTGCCCGGACGCCACGCAGATAGTTGCGGAAAAACGTGTGATAGATGCTGTTGCCGTGAGTGTCGTCGCTGTCGGCGTTCTGGGCGTAGTTACCCTCGAACAGTACGTGATGGGCGCCCACCATGTGGCTGGCGTTGAGCCCGGTCTCGATCCAGGCTCCATTCGTATTGATGTAGCCCATGTCCATGTAGTTATAGCCGACCACCGAGCCCGCCCCGGCGGAACGCGCCACCACCAGCTTGTTGGCTCTCACGGCAATTCCATTCTCGATCAGAACTTCCGACGATCCGGCGGAAAGGCTAATGGCATATCCGCCTCCGCCGGGTTGAGCCCAGGCCGCGTCGTGCACGTAGAACTCGCGCAGTTCGACGCGAAAGGAACTGTGAACTGCAAAGCCTTCGCCGTGCCAAACCGAATTGTCGACGTTCTTCGCCCACGAAGAAGCAGCCCAATTGAAGCGAAGATTGCCCGCGTCGCCCCCCTTAAGCGCCAGATCTTCGACGCCCGCGTGTTTCACATGCGGCTGCGCGAATCGCGACAGTTGAGCGGCGTTTGCTTTCCGATAGCTGATGTGGATTGGAGTCGTGAAGGTGATCCTGGAACCGGAGACGGTGCTGATCTCCTTGACCTCGGCAACAGGCCGATCAGGTCTCCCGAACCACGATCCAGCGCTTTGCGCCGTCGACGGAAACGCATCGGGTGCAAAGTCATCGACATACTGAATTGCAGGCTTGTGCTTTTGCCAGACAACCCTGAAATCTTCCGACGCCCAGATCTCCCCTCGCCCCTGAGGGTCGACACGCCAATCAGCGGCCGACGCCTCGTCGAGCAGCACGATCTGTCCAGGCACAAAGCCCGCAGCGTCGTCGACCTCGATCGTTTTTTCGCCCTTGGTGGCGTCATTCCGAAGGTTCGCCGATCGCACGGCATTGACCGTATCGCTCGTACTGGAAAAAAGCGACGGGCCCACCACGACCAGCGGAGACGGCTTGGCACCGACTGCGTCATTGAAAGGTTTTGCGCCATCTTGCTTTTCGAGCATCGTCCGGCCCGGACCGGAGCCGCGCAGCGTGATTGCCTTGTTGAGCAGCAGGAAATTGCCGCCATTTATCAGAAACCGTCCCGCCGCCAGTTGCACGACCTGCCCTACAGGACATGCGTTGATTGCGCCCTGGATTGCCGCAGCATCATCGAGTGTGCCGCCACGAGGCGACAGCGTCGCGCAGATGGTTTTTCGAGAGGGTATCCCACCCTCGGCCATCAGGCCGGGTTGCCAGGTCGTCGCGCGATCTGAGGGCAGTGTTTCCATCGAGTCGAGAGCAATTGCGGACGAATGGTTTGAGCATGCAACGAAGATCATCGTTGCAGCCAAGCACCGCCAAGGCCGTCGCAGGGCCGTTCGCAGCGTCTGGTGACCAGGGTTGCGCCGCGTCGCGATGACCATACGGTTGAACATGCATCCTCTGACTTGCGGCGCCGAACCAACTGGCTTCGCGCCTGCTAGCGTGACCTCACGACATTGACGGGAGTGGACGGCGGCCTGAACCGCGGTCCGTGGATGCGCCGCATTGCTGGACGCCTGGCTATTGCCGAGTTGGCCGCGGGACGCGCCTGCCTCCAATATCTGGCAGCTTCAACCGCGGCTATAACGAACACGACCCACAGCATTTCGAAGCCGCGCATCCACGTGCTCTCGAGACCGTTCGTGATGGCAACGTAGAGAACGATCGACAGCAGGATCCATGCCCGCGAAAGATCAAACCGCGCCAGGCGACCAATGCCGTGTATCGTCGCAAGGATGAACGCGACAAGCAGGAAAAATCCCGCATAACCTAGTTCAAGCAATGTGTCTTCATACCCATTGTGGGCGTTGGGCATCTCCTTGACCCAGCCCGGCGCTTCCACGATGCTCGGCGCGTCGGGCCCAACCAGCCAGAACGACTGATAACCCCAGCCCAGCAACGGCTTCTTTGCGATTTGCATATTTGCAAAATCCCAAATGATGGTACGGCCCGTGAAAGTCGAATCGCCGTACAGCATGTACGACACGCGATTCATGCTGAATCCGGTGACGAACGAAAAAACCATCCAGCAAATCGGTATCGATACGACAATCACCCACACCGGAACACGGGTAGCCCTGGAAAGCTTGAGCAAGGTCCAGGCAAACACCGGGACAAGCACCGCAAGAGCAAGCGCCGTCTTCGAATTGCTCAGCAGCAGCAGCGCAACAGACATCAGCGCGGTAACGATGCCGAGAATCCGTCGTCGTCCGGAATGAAGCAGTTCATGGAGCGCAAGCAGGAATGCAACGGCAGCGCATTCACCTAGGTAGTTCTTGCCCGAGAAATAGCCCGGGTAGCCCCATGTGGCGAACTTCACATCGATCGGCGGCCGGCCCATGACGAACAGCATGTTCAGCACGGCAGCGATGAAGAAACACCAGAACAAGCCGCGCAGCAGGTCGGTCGATCGAGTTGCAACGATCGCCGGGAGCGCGATCGAGGCAATGATCATGGCCTGCTGCATAAATCTGATCAGCGAAGTCTCCGGCTTGAATGCCCAGGCAACGCTCGCCCCCGCCAGCGCAAGATAGGCGAACAGTATGATCAGGATCGGCGGAAAGCGAAGTCGCGACCGATTGCGCAGCGCAACGACGAGCGCGACTGCGGACAGGATCGGCCAAAAGATTTTGCTCTCTGGACGAGCTTCAAGAAGACAAGCCGAGTCCGTCGGACTACAGGTCACGAGGATCAGGGGAAAGGCAATCGTGGCGTAGACACAGGCCAGCAGCGGAATGATCGCGTATCTGTCGATTACCCGGCCGGACGGAGCCGCCAAGCCTGGTCGCTGAGAACGCAATACGGCTTCGTGCATGCTCGGGCCCGTCAACTCCAGTCGCCAAGGCAGCACGCTGATCGTCAATCGCCTGCCTTGCCCGACCGCCGGGCCACGCAGCGATACGATCAGCTTCTCAATGGCACTGGCGCCAACACGTACTCAGACACGGCTCCGAACACCAACGATAAGTCAATCTTTCCTGAATTTTTATAGTGAACGCTTCGTTAACGCTTGTCCCCTAGCGTGGCGCACAGGGCGGGCTGTTTCGCTTGGTCGCTTAATATTCCGGGAAATTGTGGATGCCGCGTAAGTACATGTTTACTCGCGCAAATTTCTTCCGAGCCTGTGTCCGGCAATACGGCGATCGATGCCGAACGGCGACGACCGCAAGCGGCGTGCAAGCAAGCGCGAAGACGAGACCGGCGTTTACCAAGACTGCGTTCGTTAATCTTCGTTAACCAGGGTCCAATGTCGTGCCGAGAAGTGCAGGCAAGAGTAGTCAACGAACGCCGTGCCTGACCACTCGTGAAGTGGCGCCGGCGCATTCGCCTGGCAAATCCTCGCGTCTCAGTGGCCGCCTGTTGGGCGCTCTGGTCATCACAGCGACAATCGCGCTTGCTGGCTGCTCGACCATGCCGACCTCGGGACCGGCAAGCTCCTATGTCCGCGCGGGGCAGACCGACCCTGAAAGCGTGCACTATGCCTTGGTGCGCCTGACAGCTGACACCGAGAGGGTCCTGGTGCGCAACTCGAGGCGGATCGACCGCGTTTTCACGGATCGCCGCGGCCCGCCCGAGATTCGCTTTGGCATCGGCGACACGGTCAGCGTGACGCTGTTTGAATCGATGGCCGGTGGCCTGTTTACTCCAACCGAAGCCGGCACGCGTCAGGGCAATTATGTCACGTTGCCCAATCAGGCCGTGAATTACAAAGGCAACATCACGGTTCCGTATGGGGGCTCGATCCGCGCTGCGGGCCGGACGCCGGAGGAAGTCCAGAATGCGATCGTGAAGTCCCTGCAGGACCGTGCGATCGAACCACAGGCAGTGGTTGCGCTGGTGGATCAGAAGGCAACCTCGATCAGCGTATTGGGCGAGGTCGGAACGCCTGCACGCTTGCCTGCAAGCGCCAGCGGCGAGCGGCTGCTCGACATCATCACGCGCGCGGGCGGCCCCAAGAATCCCGGCTTCGATACCTGGGTGACTCTCGAACGCGACGGACGGCAGGGTACCGCACCGTTCGGATCGCTGCTCAGCCAACCGGCAAACAACATCTTCGTTCGCCCCCAAGATACGGTGTACGTATTCACGCAGCCGCAAACCTTCCTTGCGATGGGCGCTTCCGGGCAACAGGGGCAGTTCTCGTTTGGGGCCTGGCGCCTGACACTCGCCGAGGCCATGGCGAAGGCGGGCGGCCTTAAGGATGATCACGCCGACCCTGGGTCCGTGTTTATCTACCGAGGAGAACCACGCGAAGTTGCCAAGCAGCTCGGCGTCGACTGCACTCGCTATAGTGGGCCCCTTGTCCCCGTTATCTATATTCTCGATTTGAGAGATCCCGGCGGCTACTTCATCGCGACAGAATTCGAGATGCGGAATAAAGATGTCATCTTCGCGTCCAATGCAAATTCTGTCGAAGCGACAAAGTTCATGACTTACCTTCGGTTGATCATCGGCACCGTGAGCGATCCAATCGTCGCCGGGATCGATGCCTACACGCTGAAGGGACTCGCCAACGGCAGCATCTCCGGCGCGACAACCATCGTTACGTCGTCCCGATGACAACAATTGGCCTGGCGGAATCGGCTCCCGCGGCAAGTATGCTGCCGGCAACCGAATCCGCCGACGTAACTGCCCGCGATCGGTGGCCTCGCCTTCAGGGACACATTCCTGCGCTCGACGGCGTGCGCGGACTTGCCATCGTGATGGTGATGCTACTGCACTTCGTCGGCAATACGTTGCCGACCAACGCTGTCGAGAAGATCGTCGTCGGAATCACCAACTACGGCTCCTACGGCGTCGAGTTGTTCTTCGTCCTGTCCGGCTTTCTCATCACTGGAATCCTCTATGATTCACGAGAGGATCCCAGCTTCTTTCGCAATTTCTACATACGGCGCGTGCTGCGCATTTTTCCGCTCTACTATGGCGTGCTCGCGCTTGTCTTCTTCGTCGCTCCGCTTTTGAGCCCGCTGCGTGGTCCGACCCTCGACTATCTGGTAGATCGTCAGACCTGGGCCTGGCTGTACGGAGTCAACGTCTACATCGCATGGAACGGTGACTGGTCATTCTCGTATCTGGAGCACCTCTGGTCGCTTTGCATCGAGGAGCATTTCTATTTCTTCTGGCCGCTCGTCGTATATCTGGTCGCAAAGCAACCGAGAAAGTTGATTGCGGTCAGCCTTGGCCTATCGGTCGCTGCGATGCTCGCCCGCCTGGGCGGCTCCTTGGCGGGACTTAGCTGGTGGACAACCTATGTGTTGACACCGTTTCGCCTGGACGGTCTGGCCCTCGGCGCCTTTCTCGCCGTGGTCGTCCGACAACCGGGCGGACTTCGGCGACTGGTGGGTGCCCTTCCATACGTTGCGACCACTGCATTTGCCTTGCTTTCCCTGACTTTCATCTGGACGCGCCTGGTGACCGACCAAGGTAACGCTTTTGTCCTTCCGGTTCGGTCTTCCATCATCACCGTGCTGTTGGCTTGTCTCCTCATCTGGGTGCTCGTTGTCCCAAAGCATTCCTTGGTATCGCGCCTTTTCTGCAGCCGACCACTGATGTTTCTCGGGACCTATAGCTACGGCCTGTACGTCTACCATCACTTCATATCGTACTATCTCGTGACTCATCGAACCGAGCTGGCACTCGGCGAATGGCTTGGCTCTCACAGCGCAGCCGTGGCAATACAGGCGACAGCGGGCGCGCTCGTCTCGCTGCTAATCGCTTATCTGAGCTATGAATTCGTCGAAAAGCGTTTCCTGGAACTGAAGCGCTTCTTCAACGCTCGACGCCCCGTTGCTGCTGGCGACGCGCTGGCGCCTTCCCATCCGTACCGCAACTGATGGCGAGTCTCGTACGGTAGAAGCTCTCGAGAGCGCGAGCTGCTGAACTCCAGGCATACTTACTTTCGGCCAAATGCCTTGCGGAACGTCCGAGATCCCCAGCGCGATCGGCATCACCCAGCAAGCCGCTGACACGGGCGGCAAAGCTCTCGACATCGTCCGCGATCATGATGTCGCGGTCCGGCACGGCCTCGATCCCCTCCGCGCCCAGGGTTGTCGAGACGATTGCCTTGCCCATCGCCATAGCCTCGACAATCTTGAGCCGTGTCCCGCCTCCCAATCGCAAAGGGACGACGACGGCTGCCGCCTCGGCAAGATGCGGTCTCAGATCCGGCACGAACCCGGTGAACTCGATTCGGGGCCCTGCCAGCGCCAACAAGGCAGGTGGCGGCGAACCACCAATGATCTTGCAACGCGCATCCGGATGGCTGGCCGCGATCCGCGGCCATATATCGTTGACGAAGTGGATGACACCGTCGACATTCGGTGCATACGACAAGAGGCCGAAGAATACGACGGTGCGTCCGTCGGGCTTCGGATCGTCGGCACGCGGGCGATAGAACTCGATATCCGCGGCATTGGGGATGACGGCGGTCCTGGCTTCCGGTACTTCTTCAAGCAGCCGTCGTTCGTCGGCAGCGCTGCACAGATAGACACCATCTGCGTCACGATAGGTCCCGAGCTCCTCCCTCCGAAGCTTGCGCCAGTTGACTTCGGAATAGAGGCGACGAAACAGGCTGTCGCCGCTTTGGGCGTACTGACGGGCAAGGTCGTAGTCGATGTTGTGAGAATCCACGACCAATACCGGAAGCTTCTCTCCTGCCGGCGCCTTGCGCAGCGCGTAGTGACCAAGGAACGTGAACTCGAGATTAACCACGTCGAAGCGCGTCGACCCAAGCAAGTCGTCCAGCGTCTGCCGCACTACGTCTGCCGTGATTCGCAAACGCTCGAAGCTGAGGGGCGATACCAGGGAGCGCAGTTGAAGCAGGCGCTTCGGCATCCCATCGCGACCAAACGGGTTACGCACGAGCACCACCTTGCGGCAGTAGGCCTGCATGGCAGTTCGGCATTCCTCGATGTCGTGCTCGTCATCCACGAGCATGACTGCCGTCAGGTCATGGCGCTGAGCTAATTCCGTCATCAGACCGTGCATGCGCGCCTGCGCGCCGATGCGCGGTGGGCTCGCAGGCATCTGCGACACGAAGAGAACATTTAGGCGGTCTGAGTGCATCGATCCAAACCTGCCTGCCGACATCGACAGGTACTGAGATGCTCGCTGGGGCCCACATTCACACAGCTCGGCTTACTCAATGCTTAAGCCGGGGGGTTGCGTTAATAGTTGCCTCGCTCCTCTTAACGAAACAATGATAGAAAGGCGGCGTATCCATTTATCCGCTTGGATTTTCGACGTAGAAGCATTGCCGAAGCAGTCTTGGTA
>NZ_JAQOSR010000247.1:0-9423 GCF_046718885.1 Bradyrhizobium sp. UFLA01-814
CTCAAGGACCAGCGCATCTTCACCGTCGTCGAGACCCGGCCGCTGCAATGCGACGCCGGAACCGGACAATGCATCAGCAAGACCATCGGCCAGGACTATGGCGACGTGTTCGCGCTGATGGCGCCCGGTTACAATTTCGACGGCATCCAGAACCCCGGCGTCGCGCGCCAGGGCGACGCCCCGTTCAACGCGGCAACCACCATGCTGTCGATGCCGAACTTCTATGGCGCCCACGGTCACGACCCCGAGCTTCCGGTGATGAGCGCGACGTTCATCGCCGCCGGGCCGCAGATCCGCAAGGACACCGTGGTGCGGCACATGCGCAATATCGACGTGGCGCCGACCATCATGCGGATCCTCGGATCGGCACCGCAGCAGGTCGACGGCGAGGTGCTGGGCCAAGTCCTGCGCTAGGATTTCGGGCAAATTCCGCGCGACGGACGCCGGGCCGGCGTCCGTCGCTTTTTCCATACTCGCGCATATCCGGCTCGGAATTGCGCGCCTGATCCGTCGCCCCTAGCCTTTCGCCTCACCACCAAGCTACATTCGCTCCATCGCGCGCCAATGCGCGAAGGGAGCCAATCAAGGTGCCGCAGAGCACAGCCAGAGAATCATCCGGAAAAATTCGAAGCGGTTTTCTCTCGCGACAAACGCAGAACGCGTTGGCGCGGAGATCATGCTCAAACCAAGAGCCAGGACGGGCGTGACGGCTCCCGCGAGAGTGCCCACTCCGTCAACGCCGGGCGCGCGCGGCTGGCGCGACTATGCGCTGCTGCTGGCGCTGGCCTGCTGCTGGAGCTCGACCTACCCGCTGACCAAGATCGGGCTCGGCTCGATCCCGCCGGTCACCTTCATTTCCGCGCGCTCGCTGGTGGCCGCCGCCTTCCTGCTCATCGTGCTGCGCGTTCGCGGCATTCGCATCCCGACCGACATCAAGGCCTGGAAGCTGTTCGCCTTCCAGCAGACCATCAACTCCACGATCCCTTTTTTGGTGATCACCTGGGCGCAGCTTTACGTGCCGGCATCCAACACCGTGGTGCTGGCCTCGACGACGCCGATCTTCGCCTTCCTCATCACCTGGGCGATCACGCGGCACGAGCCGGCCTCGCTGCTCAAGCTGGTCGGCGCGATCCTCGGCCTCGCCGGCACGGTCGCAATCATCGGCCTCGACGCGCTCTCAGGCTTCGGCAAGGAGATCTTCGCCGAGATCGCGATCCTGCTCGCCACTGTCTCGTTCGCCTGCGCCACGATCTTCGGGCTTCGGCTGTCGGACTATGATCCGATGGTCGTGGCGGCCGGCTCGCTGTTGTTCGGCGGCACCGTGCTGCTGCCGGTCGCCCTGATCGTCGACCATCCCTGGACCCTGCACCCGACGCCGCAAGCGCTGGTCGCCACCGTCGTCATGGGCATCTTCTCCAGCGCGTTCGGCCTGATGCTGTTCTACATGTGCCTGACCCGGCTCGGCACGCTGACAACGAATGCGCAAGGTTATCTGCGCATTCCTATCGGCGTCGCGCTGTCGGTGATCCTGCTCGGGGAATCCGTGCCGTCGAATCTCGCGCTCGGCCTGTTGCTCGTCATGGCCGGCGTCGCCGCGATGACGGTGCCCGCCGAAGCGGTCAAGCGCTGGCTGCGACGGCTGTAGAAGCGGGTACTTGTACACAGCCTGTCGACGTCATTGCGAGGAGCGACAGCGACGAAGCAATCCATATCTCCACTTGCGGCACGATGGATTGCTTCGCTGCGCTCGCAATGACGAGTCACATACATCTATCGCAGCTCAAGCCGACAGCCACTTCTGCTCCACGCGTCCGGCGGCGCCGCGAAGCCGCTACTTCTTGTCGTCCGCCAGCAGGGCGCGGTATTTCGCGACGTCACGCGTCACCAGCTGCAGCAACACCTCGGGCGCGAGCTCATTAGCGTCGGGGGCGACGGTCGACAGGTCGGCGAAGCGCTTCTTCACCGCCTCGCTCGCGACTGCGGCGCGCGCCGCGGCATTCAGCTTGGCGATGATCTCGGGCGGAGTGCCCTTGGGGGCGAACAGGCCATTCCAGCCTTGCGCCTCGAACTCGGGCAGTCCGGCCTCGGCCGAGGTCGGCAGTTCGGGCAGCGACGCCAGCCGTACCGTCGAGCCGACCACGACCGCTTTCACCAATCTGTCGTCGATCGCCTGCGACACCGAGGCCGCGGCATCGCAGACCCCGTCGATCTGGCTGCCGATCGCGTCCGTCAGCGCGAGCGCCGCGCCGCGATAGCCGACCAGCTGCACGTCGATGGCGGCGGCATGCACGAAGCTCTTGCAGATCAGGTAATTCGACGAGCCGACACCGGCATGGCCGAGATTGACCATGCCCGGATTCTTCCTGGCATAGTCGATGAATTCCTTGAGGTCCTTGGCCGGAAAATTCTTGCGCAGCGCGACGATGCCGAAGGTCTTCGCGACCATGGCGATCGGCGCGAAGGAGTCAGGCGTGAACGGCAGCTTCGGATAGATCGTGTAGGTCGCGGCATTGGTGCCGGCATTGCCGATCGCGATGGTGTAACCGTCCGGCTCGGCGCGCGCAGCGCGGGCGAGCGCGGTCGAGCCGCCGGCGCCGCCGACATTCTCGATGATGATGCTCTGGCCGAGCGCAGCGCCCATCTGGTCGGCGATCGCGCGGGCGATGACGTCGGAGGTGCCGCCGGCTGTGAACGGCACGATCATCGTGATCGGACGCTTCGGGAAGTCCTGGGCGTAGGCCGACGTCGCAAGCACAAGCGCCGCAGCCGCGGCAACGCACCACCGCCGCAGCATGATCGTTACGCCGCCTTTTCGAACTGCTGGACCAGCCCTGCGAAGAGGCCGCGGCCGTCGGTGCAGCCCATGATCTCTTCGACGTGGTTTTCCGGATGCGGCATCATGCCGAGCACGTTGCCGCGCTCATTGACGATGCCGGCGATCGAATGCGCGGCGCCGTTCAAATTGGAGGCCTCGTCGACCACGCCCTCCGGCGAGCAGTAGCGGTACAGCACCCGCCCGTCGCCTTCGAGCCGCTTCAGCGTCTCTTCGTCCGCCTCGTAATTGCCTTCGCCGTGCGCCACCGGCACGCGGATCACCTGGCCGGCATTGTAGCCGCGGGTGAACGGGGTGTCGGAGCGTTCGACGCGCATATGCACGTCGCGGCAGATGAACTTCAGCCCGGCATTACGCATCAGCACGCCCGGCAACAGCCCGGACTCGCAGAGGATCTGGAAACCGTTGCAGACGCCGAGCACGAGCCCGCCCTTGGCGGCGAAGTCGCGCACCGCGTCCATCACGGGCGCACGCGCCGCGATCGCGCCGCAGCGCAGGTAATCGCCATAGGAGAAGCCGCCCGGCACCACCACGAGGTCGGTGCCCTTGGGCAGCGCGGTCTCGGCATGCCAGACCATCGCGGTCTCATTGCCGGATGCGAGCTTGAGCGCACGCGCCATATCGCGCTCGCGGTTGATACCGGGGAAGACGAGGACGGCTGATTTCATGGAGTTGGTACTTCGTTCAATTCGAGACGTGTCTCTATGCGGTCAAGACGCCCTTCGTGGCGAACCAGCGTCGCGTGAATACCGGAAATCTCCTGGAACACGCCGGTAATTTCCTGGCGGATACCATTCTGAGACGTTCGCGATGCCTGCATTTCCTGCTTCAACTCATCGATCTTGCCGTCGACCTGAGCCAAACGCGCCTGGACCGATTTCATCACTTCGAACATCAGCTCCATCGTCACGTCGGCCATAATGCCTGCCCTCAAGCCTTCAATTCGATCGCGTAGTTCTCGATCACGGTATTCGCCAGCAGCTTGTCGGCGGCGGCTTTCAGCGCCGCCTCCGCCTTGGCCTTGTCGGTCGCGGCCAGCTCGATGTCGAACACCTTGCCCTGGCGAACGCTGGCGACGCCATCCACACCGAGCGATTTCAGCGCGCCCTCGATCGCCTTGCCCTGCGGATCGAGGATGCCCGACTTCAACGTCACAGTCACACGTGCCTTCACGGTCGCCCCTTCAGCTTAGCTCTTCACCAGCACCGGGCCGCTGCCGGCCGGGCGCTCGTTCTCGATCAAAATGCCGAGCCGTTTTGCCACTTCGGTGTAGGCCTCAAGCAAGCCACCCAAATCACGGCGGAAACGGTCCTTGTCGAGCTTCTCGTTCGACTTGATGTCCCACAGCCGGCAGGAGTCCGGCGATATCTCGTCGGCGACGATGATCCGCATCATCTCGTTCTCGAACAGCCGCCCGCACTCCATCTTGAAGTCGACGAGGCGGATGCCGATGCCGAGGAAGAGGCCGGTCAGGAAGTCGTTGACGCGGATGGCCAGCGCCATGATGTCGTCGATCTCCTGGGGCGTCGCCCAGCCGAAGGCGGTGATGTGCTCTTCCGACACCATCGGGTCGTTGAGCTGGTCGTTCTTGTAATAGAACTCGATGATCGAGCGCGGCAGCTGGGTGCCTTCCTCGATCCCGAGGCGCTGCGACAGCGAGCCGGCGGCGACGTTCCGCACCACCACCTCGAGCGGCACGATCTCGACCTCGCGAATCAGCTGCTCGCGCATGTTGAGGCGGCGGATGAAGTGGGTCGGCACCCCGATGTCGTTGAGGTGCTGAAACAGGTACTCCGAAATCCGGTTGTTGAGGACGCCCTTGCCCTCGATCACCTGGTGTTTCTTGGCGTTGAACGCGGTCGCGTCGTCCTTGAAGTGCTGGATCAGGGTTCCCGGCTCGGGGCCTTCGTAAAGCACCTTGGCCTTGCCTTCATAAATACGGCGTCGACGGCTCATTGGGATGTACCGTGTTTTGTTGAAATCCATGGATTTGGGTGCTCCGGATGACTTGGGGTTACGACCCACGACGGAGCTGCCGCGGAGGCCTGGAACCTGGGTAATCCAACTGGAAACAGAACAAGAACCATGCCTGTTGGCAACCTATCCGATTGGCCCATCCAGCACAATCGATAGTGCCCCCTTGGGGGCACTTATACCGCCCTATCATAAAGGGCCGATTCCGCCAGATTTGCCTGCGGCTTAACGGCTCGTTGTCTTGCCGATTCCTCCCACTTATCTAGGCAGGCATCGGGGTTGCCGCAACGCGCGGCGGCCCTCATTCAGCAAGGGAATTGGAACTTCAGCCATGAGCGAATTCAACAAGCGCGAGGAAGGTTTCGAGAAGAAGTTCGCCCTCGACGAGGAGCAGAAGTTCAAGGCTGAAGCCCGCCGGAACAAGCTGCTCGGCCTGTGGGCCGCCGAGAAGCTCGGCATCATGGGCGATGCCGCCAGCGCCTATGCCAAGGAAGTGGTCGCCGCCGACTTCGAGGAAGCCGGCGATAACGACGTGCTGCACAAGGTTCTGAAGGACCTCACCGCCAAGGGCCATGCCGTCACCGAGCGCGATATCCGCGCCAAGATGGACGAGCTGCTGGCGGTGGCCGCGGCGCAGGTCAAGGCGGGAAGCTGAGTTCCCGGGACACTGGCCAACTCGACTCTTACGCGCGCCGGACGCCGTTCCGGCGCGACGTGTTTGTGCCCCTCGTCTTGGTGAAATCGGCACGGAGGATGTCGAGCAGACGGCGGGACGCGGCGCTGAGAAAGCCGCCGTGCCGCGTCACGGCGACGACCTCGTGACTGGCGGCGAGATCGCCGACGCTGATCGTCGCGATCCTGGAGCCACCCAATTCCTCCGCCGCATTGCTTTGTGACAGCAGCGCGATCCCGAGCCCGGCCTCGACCAGGCGCTTCTGCGCCGTGAGGCTGTCGACCGGCGTCCAGCCGACCTCGCCGAGCCCGTGCGTCAGGAACAGGGCGAAGACGTGCGAGGCGGTGATTTCGCGGCGCCCCGGCACTTCCGGGAAGGCGATCCACCGCTCATCCCTGAGATCGGCAAGCTTGCCGACCCGGCGTCCCGCCAGCGGATGGTCCGGCGCGCAGACCACCCAGAGCGGCTCGGCAAACAGCACCTCGCAATCGAGGTCGCGCGAGCGGTCGCGGTCGTAACGCAACCCGATCGTCGCCTCGCCGCGCCGGATCAGGTCGCTGACCTCGGCGCTGGTCGCGGTGCGCAGCGTCAGCGCAACGTCCGGATGCCGGCGGGCAAAGCGCTTCAGCACGTTCGAGAGCCGCTCGCCGGCGAGCGTGCCGGTCACCGCCAGCGCCACCGGGCCGGAATTGTCGCGCAGCAGCGCGCGCACGGCGTTCTCGGCATCCTGCGCCGCCGCCACCGCCCGTTCGGCATAGGGCACCATCACCCGCCCGGCATCGCTCAGCCGCGTCTTGCCCGCGATCCGCTCGAACAGGGGCACGCCGAGCTCCTGCTCGAGCAGCGCGATGCGCCGCGAAATCGCCGGCTGCGAGCGATGCAGCGCCTTCGCGGCATGCGAGATCCCGCCGCGCCGATGCACCACCAGGAACGTGTTGAGCGCGTCGCTATCCATGCCGGACCTCATGCAAAAAGCTGATGATATCGAGAGAAATAACAAATTTGTCTGATGGGCGAAACCGCCCTATCGCTGCTGCCAGTCGCTTTTGACAACAGCAGGAGTTCACATGCGCACCCAGGCGGACAAGGCAGCACGGTTTCGCGAGCTGCATCAGCGGCCCGGCGCCTTCATCATTCCAAATCCGTGGGACGCCGGAACGGCGAAACTGCTCGCATCCATGGGCTTCGAGGCGCTTGCGACCACCAGCCTCGGGCTCGCCAACACGCTCGGCCGTTCGACCGTCAGGCTCGACGAGATCATCGAGAATTGCCGGGTGATCGCCGAGGCCACCGACCTGCCCGTCAATGCCGATCTGGAGAATTGCGGCGCCGACATGCCGAAGCTTGCGGCCGAGGCGATCCGGTTCGCCGCCGAAGCCGGCGCGGTCGGCGGCTCGATCGAGGATTCGACCGGCGACCCGCAGCGCCCGATCTACGATTTCACGCTCGCCGTCGAGCGGGTGCAGGCCGCGGTCGAGACCGCGCGGGCGCTGCCCTTCCCGTTCACGCTAACGGCGCGGGCGGAGAACTTCCTGCACGGCCGCAAGGATCTCGACGACACCATCAAGCGGCTGCAGGCCTTCGAGGCCGCCGGCGCCGACGTGCTGTATTCGCCGGGCCTCTACGATCTCGCCACCATCAAGGCCGTGGTGTCGTCGGTCAAGAAGCCGTTCAACCTCGTGATGGGCTATGCCGATCCGACCTTGACGGTCGAGCAGCTGTCGGCCGCCGGCGTCAAGCGCATCAGCGTCGGCGGCGCGATGCAGCGCCACGCGCTGGCTGCGTTCCTGCGCTGTGCCCGCGAGATGAAGGACAACGGCGCGTTCGGCTTCGTCCGCGACATGGCGCCGGTGAAGGAGGTCCGCGCGGCATTCAACTGATCGCCCCCTCATCGCGAGGTGCGCCGCCCGCCAGCGCGGCGCATGCCAGCGCCGCCCCGGATTGCCCGAGGCGGCGCCTTCTAGAATCTGGTATGCTGGCGCCGGCACCGCAAGCCCGGCCGAGGCGTTACCAGACCTGACGATTCATCGCAGGTCGCGGCTTGCAGCCAGCCTCAGGCAATGCCAAGAGAGCGGGATGTCCCAAGATCACATTTCCAACGTCCTCGCCGAACGTTACGCCTCGCCCGCCATGCGCGCCATCTGGAGCGGCGAAGGCAAGGTCCGCCTCGAACGCGACTACTGGATCGCCGTGCTGAAGGCCCAGCGCGATCTCGGCATCGCGGTGCCGGATGGCGTGATCGAGAGCTACGAGCGCGTCAAAGACCAGATCAACCTGGCCTCCATCATGAAGCGGGAGCGCGTCACCCGCCACGACGTCAAGGCGCGCATCGAGGAGTTCTGCGAACTTGCCGGTCACGAGCACCTGCACAAGGGCATGACCAGCCGCGACCTCACCGAGAACGTCGAGCAATTGCAGGTCTACCGCGCGCTGCAGCTCATCGAGACCAAGAGCATCGCCGCGCTCATCCGTTTTGCCACGCGCGCGAAGCAATTGCGCGACGTCCCGTTCACCGCGCGCACCCACAACGTCGCCGCGCAGGTGACGACACTCGGCAAGCGCATCGCGATGTCCGGCGAGGAGACGCTGCTGGCGCATCAGAGCCTGGTCAACGTGCTGCAGACCTATCCCGCCCGCGGCCTGAAGGGCGCGGTGGGCACCCGTCTCGACCAGATCACCCTCTTCAACGGCGATGCCGGCAAGGCGCGCGCGCTCGAGCAGCGCGTCCTCGTTCACCTCGGCCTGCCGAAGGCCCTCGATGCCGTCGGCCAGGTCTATCCGCGCAGCCTCGACTTCCGTGCGGTCAGCGTGCTCACCGAGCTCGCCAGCGGCCCCGGCAATTTTGCCAAGACCATCCGCCTGATGGCAGGCCACGAACTCGCCAGCGAAGGTTTTGCCAAGGGCCAGGTCGGCTCCTCGGCGATGCCGCACAAGATGAACAGCCGCTCCTGCGAACGCATCAACGGCCTGCATGTGATCCTGAAGGGCTATCTCGCGATGGCCGCAGGGCTTGCCGGCGATCAGTGGAACGAAGGCGACGTCTCCTGCTCGGTCGTCCGCCGCGTCATGCTGCCCGACGCCTTCCTCGCCACGGATGGCCTGCTCGAAACCCTGCTCACGGTGCTTGACCAGATGGAGGTGTTCGAAGCCGTCGTCGAGACCGAGCTCAACCGCTATCTGCCCTTCCTGCTGACCACCACGGTGATGATGGAAGCGGTCAAGAAGGGCGCGGGCCGCGAAGGCGCCCACGAGGCGATCAAGGAGCATGCCGTCGCGGCCATCGGCGACCTGCGCACCGGCAAGATCGTGCAGAACGACCTGCTGCAACGTCTCGCCGCCGACAAGCGTCTTGGCTTGAGCGCAGCCGAACTGCAGCACGTGCTCGACCAGGGCCGCGCCAACTCCGGTGACGCCGGCGCCCAGGTCGATTTCTTCGCCGAGCAGGTCGAGGCCCTGGCCAAGGCCAAGCCGGAAGCCGCGAGCTACGCGCCGGGCACGATCCTGTGAGGTCCGGGCGCGGTCGAGGAGCAAGAAGCGTGAAGTGTTCCCGTCATTCCGGGATGGTCCGAAGGACCAGACCCGGAATCTCGAGATTCCGGATCGCCGCTCCGCGTCGTCCGGAATGACGCTGCCGTCGCTTACGCGACGCTAGCGTCACTCCTCCTTGAAGCCGTATTCCGGCACGTTGCCGCTGGCGCCGTAATATTTGTACGGCAGGAACTTGCCGCTCATGGTGATCTTGACGCGGTCGCCCTTCGGATTGGCGACGCGCTCCAGCGCCATGTCGAAGTCGATCGCCGACATGATGCCGTCGCCGAACTCCTCCTCGATCAGCGCCTTCCACGCCGGGCCATTCACCATCACCATCTCGTAGAAGCGGTAGATCAAGGGATCGGTCGGCGGCATCGGCGTGCCGGTGCCGCGCATCGGCACCTCGTTGAGC
>NZ_JAQOSR010000248.1:0-9405 GCF_046718885.1 Bradyrhizobium sp. UFLA01-814
GCACCTGCAAGGACCGCGAGATCATGCGGCATGACCCGCACCTTTTGGTCGAGGGCTGCTTGCTCGCGAGCTTCGCGATGGGCGCACATGCCTGCTACGTCTATATCCGCGGCGAGTTCATCCGCGAGCGCGAGCGGCTGCAGGCGGCGATCGACCAGGCCTATGAGGCCAAGCTGGTCGGCAAGGACAACATCAACGGCTGGCCGTTCGACATCTATGTCGCGCACGGCGCCGGCGCCTATATCTGCGGCGAGGAGACCGCGCTGCTCGAGAGCCTCGAGGGCAAGAAGGGCCAGCCGCGGCTGAAGCCGCCGTTCCCGGCCAATGTCGGCCTCTACGGCTGCCCGACCACCGTCAACAACGTCGAGTCGATCGCGGTCGCGCCCGACATCCTGCGCCGCGGCGCCGCCTGGTTCGCCGGCATCGGCCGGCCGAACAATGTCGGCACCAAGCTGTTCTGCATCTCCGGCCACGTCGAGCGGCCCTGCAACGTCGAAGAGGCGATGGGGATTCCGTTCCGCGAGCTGATCGAGAAACATTGCGGCGGCATCCGCGGCGGCTGGGGCAATCTGAAGGCCGTGATTCCCGGCGGCTCGTCGGTGCGCATGGTGCCGGCCGAGCAGATCATCGACACGCCGATGGATTTCGACAGCTTGAGCAAGTTGCGCTCCGGCCTCGGCACCGCGGCTGTGATCGTGATGGACAAGTCGACCGACCTGATCCGGGCGATCGCGCGCATCTCCTATTTCTACAAGCATGAGAGCTGCGGCCAGTGCACGCCGTGCCGCGAGGGCACCGGCTGGATGTGGCGCGTCCTGACCCGCATGGCCGAGGGCCGCGCCCACAAGCGCGAGATCGACATGCTGCTCGAGGTCACCAAGCAGGTCGAGGGCCACACCATCTGCGCGCTCGGCGACGCCGCTGCCTGGCCGATCCAGGGCCTGATCGCGCATTTCCGTCACGAGATCGAAGAGCGCATCGACCAGTATTCGCACAAGGCCGATCTCGACGATCAGGGCGTGCGCGATCCCATGCACTTGGTTGCTGCGGAGTAATGCTGGCGATGACGCAACAGGCCGCATGGTGGCAGAAGTACGGAACGCTTGCGCAGATGGCGCAGGCGACCGTGGCGCTGCTCGGCTTTGGTGCAATCCTGCTGCAGATCAACGAAATCCGCACCTCGAACCGCGCCTCCAGCGCGCGTTCGGTGTTTCTCGGCTACACCGATCTCGCATTCCAGAATCCGAAATTCGCTCAGCCCGATTACGAAGCCATCAAGGCCGGCGGCCGCGAAGAGCGGTCCCAATATGAAAGTTTTGTCTCGTACTTCCTCTATGCCTGCGAGGAGACCTTTGCCGCATTCGCGGACAAGCGCGAATGGCAGGCATCGTGTGACTACGACCTGAAGCCGCATCTGCCGTTCCTCTGCGAGAAGAACCAGGCGCAGCCTGCCTATCTCGCGACCTACGGCGCCGACACCCAGCAATGGGTGAAGACCTCATTGAAAACCGCGAGCGTCGCACCGCCCGACTGCAAGCTCGGAAAGACTTGAGACAGACATGAGCAAGATCATCGTCGATGGTAAAGAGATCGATGTGCCGCCGGAGTACACTCTGCTGCAGGCATGCGAGGCGGCCGGCGCAGAGATTCCGCGCTTCTGCTATCACGAGCGGCTGTCGATCGCCGGCAATTGCCGGATGTGCCTGGTCGAGGTGAAGGGCGGCCCGAAGCCGGTGGCGAGCTGCGCCTGGGCCGTGCGCGACTGCCGTCCGGGCCCGAAGGGTGAGCCGCCGGAGATTTCGACCCGTTCGCCGATGGTGAAGAAGGCACGCGAAGGCGTGATGGAGTTCCTGCTGATCAACCATCCGCTGGACTGCCCGATCTGCGACCAGGGCGGCGAGTGCGATCTGCAGGACCAGGCGATGGGCTACGGCGTCGACACCAGCCGTTTCGCCGAGAACAAGCGTGCGGTCGAGGACAAGTATCTCGGCGCGCTGGTCAAGACCTCGATGAACCGCTGCATCCAGTGCACGCGCTGCGTCCGCTTCTCCGCCGAAGTCTGCGGCGCGCCCGAAATGGGCGCGACCGGCCGCGGCGAGGACATGGAGATCACCACCTATCTGGAGCAGGCGCTGAGCTCGGAGCTGCAGGGCAACCTCGTCGACATCTGCCCGGTCGGCGCTCTGACCTCGAAGCCCTACGCCTTCGCGGCGCGGCCCTGGGAGCTCGGCAAGACCCAGTCGGTCGACGTCATGGACGGCGTGGGATCTGCGATCCGCGTCGACACCCGCGGCCGCGAGGTGATGCGCATCCTGCCGCGCATCAATGAGGCGGTGAACGAGGAGTGGATCTCCGACAAGACCCGCCACGTCGTCGACGGCCTGCGCACGCAGCGCCTCGACCGTCCCTATGTGCGCGAGAACGGCCAGCTCCGGCCGGCGACCTGGCAGGAAGCCTTCGCCGCCATCGCCGCCAAGGCCGGCCGCAGCGACGGCAAGCGGATCGGCGCGATCGCCGGCGATCTCGCCGCGGTCGACGAAATGTATGCGCTGAAGGAACTGCTCGCGAAGTTCGGCTCGGTCAATCTCGCGGTGCAGGGCGGCGATGCGTTCGACGCCAAGGCTGGCCGCGGCTCCTACATCTTCAATCCGACCATCGCCGGCATCGACCAGGCCGACGCGATCCTGATCGTCGGCTCGCATCCTCGCAAGGAAGCCGCGGTGCTGAACGCGCGGATCCGCAAGCGCTGGCGCACCGGCGGGCTCAAGGTTGGCATGATCGGCGCCAAGGCCGATTTCACCTATGACCACGACTATCTCGGCGCTGGCACCGACACGCTGGCCGATCTCGTGGCAGGCAAGCACTCCTTTGCCGACGTCTTGAAGAAGGCCCAGCACCCGATCATCCTGGTCGGCGCCGGCGCCTACACCAGGCATGACGGCGCAGCCGTGCTGGCGCAGGCTGCCAAGCTCGCGGTCGACGTGGGCGCGCTGAAGGAGGGCTGGAACGGCTTTGCCGTGCTGCAGGATACCGCCTCCCGCGCCGGCGCGCTCGATATCGGCTTCTCGCCGGCGGCGGGCGGGCTGACCTCGGCGCAGATGACGACCTTCGGCATGCTCGACGTGCTGTTCCTGCTCGGCGCCGACGAGATCAAGGCGCCGGACGGCACCTTCGTGGTCTATATCGGCACCCATGGCGACCAGGGCGCGCATCGCGCCGACGTCATCCTGCCGGGCGCGGCCTATACCGAGAAGTCCGGCATCTACGTCAATACCGAGGGCCGGGCGCAGATCGCCAACCGCGCCGCGTTCCCGCCGGGCGAGGCCCGCGAGGACTGGGCGATCATTCGCGCGCTGTCCGACGTGCTCGGCAAGAAGCTGCCGTTCGACTCGCTGCAGGCGCTGCGGCAAGCGATGTTCAAGGCCCATCCGCATCTGATGCGGCTCGACCAGATCGAGGCCGGCAAACCCGAAGACGTCAAGGCGCTGGCAGGCAAGGGCGGCAGCGTCGACAAGGCGGCATTCAAGCCGACCGTCGAGGATTTTTATCTTACCAACCCGATCGCGCGGGCCTCTGCCGTGATGGCGGAATGTTCGCGGCTGGCGTCGGGCCGAATGCTGACGGCAGCGGAGTGAGCGTGACCTGATGGCTGAATTCTTCGCAAGCTCGTTCTGGACCGGCTTCCTCTGGCCGCTGATCATCATGGTCGCGGAGAGCCTGTTGCTGCTTGTCGTGCTCCTGATCGCGATCGCCTACATCCTGCTCGCCGACCGCAAGATCTGGGCGGCGGTGCAGATCCGCCGCGGCCCCAACGTGGTCGGGCCGTTCGGATTGCTGCAATCCTTCGCCGACCTCCTGAAATTCGTGCTGAAGGAGCCGGTGATTCCGTCTGGCTCCAACAAGGGGGTGTTCCTGCTGGCGCCGCTGGTCTCGTGCGTGCTGGCGCTGGCCGCCTGGGCCGTGATCCCGTTCGATCTCGGCTGGGTGATCTCCGACATCAATGTCGGCGTTCTCTACATCTTCGCGATCTCGTCGCTGTCGATCTACGGCATCATCATGGCCGGCTGGTCGTCGAACTCGAAATACCCGTTCCTGGCCGCGCTGCGCTCGGCGGCGCAGATGGTGTCCTACGAGGTCTCGATCGGCTTCGTTATCATCACCGTGCTGCTCTGCGTCGGCTCGCTGAATCTGTCGGCGGTGGTCGAGGCGCAGAATACCCGCGGGCTTGCGCACCTGATCGGCCTGCCGCAGCTCACCATCCTGAACTGGTATGTGTGGCCGCTGTTCCCGATGTTCGTGGTGTTCTACGTCTCGGCGCTGGCGGAAACCAACCGTCCGCCGTTCGACCTGGTGGAAGCCGAATCCGAACTGGTCGCCGGCTTCATGACTGAATACGGCTCGACCCCGTATCTTTTGTTCATGCTCGGCGAGTATGTCGCGATCACCACGATGTGCGCGCTGGCGTCGATCCTGTTCCTGGGCGGCTGGCTGCCGCCGGTCAACCTGCCGCCGTTCACCTGGATTCCGGGCATCGTCTGGTTCGCCCTGAAGGTGTTCTTCATGTTCTTCATGTTCGCGATGGCGAAGGCGATCGTGCCGCGCTACCGCTACGATCAACTGATGCGGCTCGGCTGGAAGGTGTTCCTGCCGCTGTCGCTGGCGATGGTGGTGATCGTGGCCGGCGTGCTGCAGTTCGCCGGCATCGCGCCGAAGTGAGGCCGTCATGAGTGTCAATGTCAACGCAACAGCCCGCTCGCTTCTGCTGTCGGAATTCGTCTCGGCGTTCTTCCTTGCGATGCGCTATTTCTTCCAGCCGAAGCCTACGCTGAACTATCCCTTCGAGAAGGGCCCGATCTCGCCGCGCTTTCGCGGCGAGCACGCGCTGCGCCGCTATCCGAACGGCGAGGAGCGCTGCATCGCCTGCAAGCTCTGCGAGGCGATCTGCCCGGCGCAGGCGATCACGATCGAGGCCGGCCCGCGCCGCAACGACGGCACCCGCCGCACGGTGCGTTACGACATCGACATGGTGAAGTGCATCTATTGCGGCCTGTGCCAGGAGGCATGCCCGGTGGACGCCATCGTCGAGGGACCGAATTTCGAATTCGCGACCGAGACCCGCGAGGAACTGTACTATGACAAGGCCAAGCTGCTCGCCAACGGCGACCGCTGGGAGCGCGAGATTGCGAAGTCGATCGCGCTCGACGCGCCGTACCGGTGAGGTGAGGGCATGATCCTTTCGGCGCTGTTCTTTTATCTCTTTGCCGCGGTCTGCGTGGCCTCGGCGGTCATGGTGATTGTCTCGCGCAATCCCGTGCACTCCGTGCTGTTCCTGATCCTGGCCTTCGTCAACGCGGCCGGGCTGTTCATCCTGATGGGCGCCGAGTTCCTCGGGATGATGCTGATCGTGGTCTATGTCGGCGCCGTCGCGGTGCTGTTCCTGTTCGTGATCATGATGCTCGACGTCGACTTCGTCGAGCTGCGCGAGGGCTTCATCCAGTATCTGCCGATCGGCATCGTGATCGGTGGCATCTTCATGTTCGAGCTGCTGCTCGTCGTCGGCGCCTGGGTGATCAACCCGGCCGTGACCAAGACGATCACCGCGGCGATCCCGACCAATGTCAGCAACACCGAGGCGCTCGGTCTCGTGCTCTATACGAAGTATATCCATTACTTCCAGCTTGCCGGCATGGTGCTGCTGGTCGCGATGATCGGTGCCATCGTGCTGACGCTACGTCACAAGGCCAAGGTCAAGCGGCAGAACATCAACGTGCAGAACGCGCGCACGCCCGAGATGGCGATGGCGATGCGCAAGGTGGCGTCGGGGCAGGGCCTGCAGGATGCCGACGCGGCGGAGTGGGTGAAATGACGATCGGGCTCGGACACTATCTCGCGGTCGCCGCGATCCTGTTCACGCTCGGGATCCTCGGCATCTTCCTCAACCGCAAGAACATCATCGTCATCCTGATGTCGATCGAGCTGATCCTGCTGTCGGTCAACATCAACCTGGTGGCGTTCTCGACCTTCCTCGGCGACATCGTCGGCCAGGTGTTCGCGCTCTTGGTGCTGACAGTGGCCGCCGCCGAGGCTGCGATCGGTCTCGCCGTGCTGGTGGTGTATTTCCGCAACCGCGGTTCGATCGCGGTTGAAGACGTCAATCTGATGAAGGGCTAGGCGCAGTTATGGTTCAGGCAATCGTATTCCTGCCTCTGCTGGGCGCCATCCTCGCAGGCATCATCTCGCTGGTCGGTGCCCATGCGCGCTGCCCGGGCGGCGACACCGTCGACCATCACGACGATGCGCATGGCGACGCCCATGCCTCCGCGGCCCATGACGATCACGGCCATGACGATCACGGCCATGACGACCATGGCCATGACGACCACCACGTCTCCGAACCACCGGCGGCGGGCTCGCGCCTCGCCGAGCTGATCACCACCGGCCTGCTGTTCGTCTCGGCGGCGCTGTCCTGGTTCGCGTTGGTCGATGTCGGTTTCATGCACCATGACGCGCGCGTCGTGCTGCTGCCCTGGATCACCTCGGGCGACCTGCAGGTGGCCTGGACGCTGCGGGTCGACACCCTGACCGCCGTGATGCTGGTCGTGGTCAACACGGTGTCCGCGCTCGTCCACCTCTACTCCATCGGCTACATGGACGAGGATCCGAACCGGCCGCGCTTCTTCGGCTATCTCAGCTTGTTCACCTTCGCGATGCTGATGCTGGTGACATCAGACAACCTCGTGCAGCTGTTCTTCGGCTGGGAGGGCGTCGGCCTCGCGAGCTACCTCCTGATCGGCTTCTGGTATCAGAAGCCGTCGGCCAATGCCGCGGCGATCAAGGCCTTCGTGGTCAACCGCGTCGGCGACTTCGGCTTCGCGCTCGGCATCTTCGCGATCTTCGCGCTGGTCGGCTCGACCGATTTCGAGACCATCTTCCATGCCGCGCCCGGTCTGACCGGCAAGACCATCAACTTCTTCGGCAATCAGGTCGACGCCCTGACCTTGACCTGCCTGTTGCTGTTCATGGGCGCGATGGGCAAGTCGGCCCAGTTCCTGCTGCACACCTGGTTGCCGGACGCGATGGAAGGTCCGACCCCGGTGTCGGCGCTGATCCACGCCGCGACCATGGTCACCGCCGGCGTGTTCATGGTGGCGCGGCTGTCGCCGCTGTTCGAGCTGTCGCCGACCGCGCAGGCGGTGGTGATGTTCTTCGGCGCGACCACGGCGTTCTTCGCCGCCACGATCGGCCTCGTGCAGAACGACATCAAGCGCATCGTCGCGTATTCGACCTGTTCGCAGCTCGGCTACATGTTCGTGGCGATGGGAGCGGGGGCCTATTCGGTCGGCATGTTCCACCTGTTCACGCACGCCTTCTTCAAGGCGCTGCTGTTCTTAGGCTCCGGCTCGGTGATCTACGCGATGCACCACGAGCAGGACATCCGCAACATGGGTGGGCTGTGGCGCAAGATTCCGTACACCTTCGCGGTGATGTGCATCGGCACCCTGGCGCTGACTGGCTTCCCGCTGTTCGCCGGCTACTTCTCCAAGGACGCGATCATCGAGGCGGCCTATGCGGCGCATAATCCGTTCGCGACCTACGCCTATCTCTTGACCATCGTGGCCGCCGGCCTGACCTCGTTCTACTCCTGGCGTCTGATCTTCAAGACGTTCTTCGGCGAGCCGCACGACCAGAAGCACTACGAGGCGGCGCATGAGAGCCCGGTGTGGATGCTGGTGCCGATCGGCGTGCTCGCCGCCGGCTCGATCCTGGCCGGCCTGCCGTTCAAGGAGCTGTTCGTCGGCCATCACGGCGTGGAAGAGTTCTTCCGCGAGTCCGTGAAGATGAACCCGCACATCCTCGAGGACATGGAGCATATGCCGGGCTGGCTTGCGCCGCTGCCCACCGTGATGATGGCGCTCGGCCTGTTCATCTCGTATCTGTTCTACATCCGCAGGCCGTACCTGCCTGTCGAGCTCGCGCAGCAGCAGCCGATGCTGTACCAGTTCCTGCTCAACAAATGGTACTTCGACGAGCTGTACGACTGGATCTTCGTGCGGCCGGCGAAGTGGCTCGGCTACACTCTGTGGAAGAAGGGCGACGGCTTCATCATCGACGGCTTAGGTCCCGACGGCGTCTCGGCCCGCGTGCTCGACGTCACCCGCAACGTCGTGAAATTGCAGACCGGCTACCTCTATCACTACGCATTCGCGATGCTGATCGGGGCCGCCGGATTGATCACCTGGTTCATGTTCGGCTTGGGAGGCCAGTAAATGACAACCTGGCCCATTCTTTCGGTCACGACCTTCCTGCCGGCGGTCGGTGCGATTCTGGTCTATCTGCTGGCGCGGGGCGGTGACGAGACCGCGAGCCGCACGGCGCGCTGGATCGCGCTGTGGACCACGCTGATCACCTTCGCGATTTCGCTGATCCTCGTGGCGCGCTTCGATCCGGCCTCGACCGACTTCCAGTTCGTCGAGAAGGCGTCCTGGCTCGCCACCGGCATCACCTATCACATGGGCGTCGACGGCATCTCGCTGCCGCTGATCATCCTAACCACCGCGATCATGCCGCTCTGCATCATCGCGAGCTGGAAGTCGGTGACGCAGCGCGTCGGCGAATACATGATGGCGTTCCTGATCCTGGAAACGCTGATGGTCGGCACCTTCTCGGCGCTCGACCTCGTGCTGTTCTACCTGTTCTTCGAGGGCGGCCTGATCCCGATGTTCCTGATCATCGGCGTCTGGGGCGGCCCGCGCCGGGTCTATGCGTCGTTCAAGTTCTTCCTCTACACCTTCCTCGGCTCGGTCCTGATGCTGCTCGCCATCATGGCGCTGTACTGGAACGCCGGCACCACCGACATCCCGACCCTGATGCACACCGCGGTGCCGCGGTCGATGCAGACCTGGGCGTGGCTGGCCTTCTTCGCCTCGTTCGCGGTGAAGATGCCGATGTGGCCGGTGCACACCTGGCTGCCCGACGCGCACGTCGAGGCGCCGACGGCGGGCTCGGTGATCCTGGCCGCGATCCTGCTGAAGATGGGCGGCTACGGCTTCCTGCGCTTCTCGCTGCCGATGTTCCCGCTGGCCTCGCACGACTTCGCGCCGTTCGTGTTCGTGCTGTCGGTCATCGCCATCATCTACACCTCGCTGGTGGCGATGATGCAGGAGGACATGAAGAAGCTGATCGCATATTCGTCCGTCGCGCATATGGGCTTCGTCACCATGGGCATCTTCGCGGTGACGACGCAGGGCGTCGCCGGCGGCATGTTCCAGATGGTCTCGCACGGCATCGTCTCGGGCGCGCTGTTCCTCTGCGTCGGCGTCGTCTACGACCGCATGCACACCCGCGAGATCGCGGCCTATGGCGGCCTCGTCAACCGGATGCCGCTCTATGCGCTGACCTTCATGG
>NZ_JAQOSR010000249.1:0-9351 GCF_046718885.1 Bradyrhizobium sp. UFLA01-814
GCTGCTCACGGTCCTCAATGCCATGATGCGAGACCGAAAGCCGTACCTACAGACCAAACCGACATAACAGTTGCCGGGTCGCGCTTCGCTTGCCCGGGACGACGTGGGAAAGAGCGCCACCCGCACGCTCAGTGTCGTCCCTGCGAAAGCAGGGACCCATGACCACAGGACGTGGGATGGAGCGAGCTGGGGCCACAGCTCGCTTCAACAACGCAACCCTGTGGTTATGGGTCTCGGGTCGCGCTTCGCTTGCCCGGGACGACGTGGGAAAGAGCGCCACCCGCACACTCAGTGTCGTCCCTGCGAAAGCAGGGACCCATAACCACAGGACGTGGGATGGAGCGAGCTGGGGCCACAGCTCGCTTCAACAACGCAACCCTGTGGTTATGGGTCCCGGGTCGCGCTTCCCTTGCCCGGGACGACGTGGGGAGAAAGCGAGGCTCAGTTTGCCGCCGCCGTTGCGCGCAGCTGGCGATCGCCTGCTTAGGTATTGAATCTGAAATGCATGACGTCGCCGTCGGCGACGACATACTCCTTGCCTTCAAGGCGCAGCTTGCCGGCATCGCGCGCGCCGGCTTCGCCGTTGCCGGCGATGTAATCGGCATAGGCGATGGTCTCGGCGCGGATGAAGCCCTTCTCGAAATCGGTATGGATCACGCCGGCGGCGGCGGGCGCCTTGGTGCCGCGGTCGATGGTCCAGGCGCGCGCTTCCTTGGGGCCGACGGTGAAATAGGTGATGAGGTCGAGCAGCCGGTAGCCGGCGCGGATCAGCCGATCGAGCCCGGCCTCTTCCAGGCCCAGCGTCTCCAGGAAGTCGGTGCGTTCTTCACGCGACAGCGTCGCGATTTCGGATTCGATCTTGGCCGAGATCACGACCGCGACCGCGCCCTCCTCCTTCGCGCGTTCGAACACCGCCTTGGAGAAATTGTTGCCGTCCTTGGCCGAGCCTTCCTCGACGTTGCAGACGTAGAGCACGGGCTTCGAGGTCAGCAGCCCGAGCATGCGGAACGCCCGCTCCTCCTCCGGCTTGCGCTCCAGCGCGCGCGCCGGCTTGCCGTCGCGCAGCAGCACCAGCGCGCGGTTGACGAGCTCGAGCTGCTCCTTGGCTTCCTTGTCGTTGCCCTTGGCCTTCTTCGAGAGGTTGTCGACGCGCTTCTCCAGGCTGTCGAGGTCGGACAGCATCAGCTCGGTCTCGATGGTCTCGATGTCGGCGAGCGGCGCGATTTTGCCCTCGACATGGGTGATGTCGGAATCCTCGAAGCAGCGCACCACATGGGCGATGGCGTCGACCTCGCGGATGTTGGCGAGGAACTGGTTGCCGAGGCCTTCGCCCTGCGACGCGCCGCGGACGAGGCCCGCGATGTCGACGAAGGTCAGCCGGGTCGGAATGATCTGCGCCGACTTCGCGACCGCCGCGAGCTTCTCCAGCCGCGGATCGGGCACCGCGACCTCGCCGACATTCGGCTCGATGGTGCAGAACGGATAGTTCGCCGCCTGGGCGGCCGCCGTCTCGGTCAGCGCATTGAACAGCGTCGACTTGCCGACGTTAGGCAGCCCGACGATCCCGCATTTGAATCCCATGTCTTCCTCAATAATCTCTGGTTCGTCATGGCGGGCTCGTGCCGATGACGATTAAGGGAGATCAGGCCGGCTTCTCGCCGCCGTTCTCACCCTTGTCGAAAAATCCCTTGGACTGCATCGTCAGATGCACCTTGTTGGCGAACGACGCGTCATGCCCCGCAGCCAGCAGGCCGGCATTGTCGGCGACGGCCTGGCACAAGGCCTCCACCCACGCCCGGTCGCTCTTGGCGAAGTCCGACAGCACATGGCTGTGCACGAGCTCCTTGACGCCGGGATGACCGATCCCGAGCCGCACCCGCCGATACTCGTTGCCGATATGCGCGGAGATCGAGCGCAGGCCGTTGTGGCCGGCGATCCCGCCGCCGATCTTGACCCGCACCTTGGCGGGCGGCAGTTCGAGCTCGTCCTGGAACACGGTGATGTCGGAGGGCGCGAGCTTGAAGAAGTTCGCCGCTTCCTGCACCGCGCGCCCGGACTCGTTCATGTAGGTGGCCGGCTTCAGCAGCACGACCTTCTCACGATCGACGACGCCCTCGGAGGTCTCGCCCTGAAAGCGACGGCGCCATGGTGCGAAACCATGACGCCGTGCAATCTCGTCGACCGCCAGGAAACCGATATTGTGCCGGTTGCTGGCGTATTTCGCGCCGGGATTACCGAGACCGACAAAAAGGCGCATGGCGCGGCATCCCGCGTCGGCGCGCCATCAGACGATCGCGCGCCGACCTGATCGATTACTTCTTCTTGTCGCCACCGGCGGGAGCCTTGGCGCCCGCGGCCGGAGCCGCAGCACCCGCAGCCGGAGCCGCCGCGGCGGCCGGAGCCGCAGCACCCGCGGCCGGAGCAGCGCCACCGGCAGCAGCCGCAGCCGCGGCCTTCTGCTCTTCGGCGTAGCCGGACGGCGGCACGATGGTGACCAGGGTTGCGTCCTCGCGGGTCAGCGACTTCACGCCCGTGGGCAGCTTGACGTCGGAGAGATGCAGCGAGTAGCTGATCTCCAGCGCGCCGACGTCGGCCTCGATGTATTGCGGAATGTTGTCGACCGAGCACTCGAGATCGAGCGCGTGGGTGACGATGTTCACGGTGCCGCCGCGCTTGACGCCCGGCGAACTTTCACCGTTCACGATGTGAAGCGGCACGCTGACGCGGATGGTCGCGCCTTCGCCGAGCCGCATGAAGTCGACATGGAGCGGGAAGTCCTTCACCGGATCGAGGTGGTAGTCGCGCGGAATCACGCGATGCTTCTTGCCCTCGATATCGATGTCGAACAGCGTGGTGAGGAACCGGCCCGCCAGGATGCGCTGGCGCAGTTCACGATCGTCGACCGAGATGGTCACCGGGGGCTGGTTGTCTCCGTAGATCACTCCGGGAACTCTCCCGGCGCGACGCTCTGCCCGGGCGGCCCCCTTGCCGCTCTTCGGACGCGCGGTCGCCTTCAATTCCTTGACGGTCGCCATAGCGTTAAGTCCTTGTATTTAAAAAGTTAAAGGCCGCAGCGCGGCCCATGCTCAGGTCCACAGCAAGCCTCCAGGGGTGCGGGGGCCGCGGACGTGGCGGGCTTTTAGCCCCAAAGGGCCGAAATGACAAGGAAATGAAGGGATTTTTCTTGGGTTACCGAGGGAGGATCGTAGCCCGGATGGAGCGAAGCGCAATCCGGGGCCGGCCCCGCGGAGGCAGAGGTCTCGGATTTCGCTTCGCTCCATCCGGGGTACATGCCGTTTCAGCCCGCCGAGCCGCCGAGCTTGGCCTCCAGCGCCGCGATCCGGGCCTTCAGCGTCTCGTTCTCCTCGCGCGCCAGGCGGGCCATGTCCTTGACCGCGTCGAATTCCTCGCGCTTGACCACGTCGAGGTCGCGCAGGATACGTTCCGCCTGGTTGCGCATGACCGTGTCGACCTCGCGCTTGACGCCCTGGGCGGCGCCCGCGGCATCGTTCATCAGACGGCCGATCTCATCGAAAAACCGGTTGCTGGTCTGGGTCATCTCGCAAAACTCTCCGCGTTCACTGGCCTCGCGCCAAAGACAATGGCGATCTCAGCCATCCGGTTCAAGTCCGCCGCGAATGGCAGGCCTCCCGAGGCTTGCCTTGTCATGCTCCGGTTTCCTTGCAATCGTATGAACTCACAACAGAAATCGCACACATAACGCGAGCAGAAACGCCATGATCGAAGAGACCGTCGAGATCCCGACCAAGGACGGCAAGACCACCACCTTCATCACCCATCCCGAGCGCGGCGGCCCCTTCCCGGTCGTCATCTTCTACATGGACGCGCCTGGTATCCGCGAGGAGCTGCGCGACATGGCGCGCCGGCTCGGCACGTCAGGCTATTATGTGATGCTGCCCAATATGTATTACCGCGCCGGCGTGATGGAGCTCGGCCCGATCAATCCCGATCCGGAATCGCCCGAGCGCAAGCGCATGTTCGAGCTGATGCACTCGCTCAACATCCCGCTGGTCATGGAAGACACCAAGGGCCTGCTCGCCTATGCCGAGACGCAGAAGGCCGCGAACACCAGCATCATCGGCACCGTCGGCTATTGCATGAGCGGCCGCTACGCGGTGAACGCGGCGACGCATTTCGGCGATCGCGTCAAGGCCGCCGCCTCGGTCTACGGCACGCATCTGGCGACCGACCAGCCCGACAGTCCGCATCTTGCCGCGCAAAAGACAAAGGCCGAACTCTATTTCGCCTGCGCCGAGACCGATATCCACGCGCCACAGGACATCATCGAGCAGGTGAAGGCCGGCATGAAGGGATCGAACAACGAGGTGGAGATCTATCCCGGCACGCATCACGGCTTTGCGTTCCCCAAGCGCCCGGTCTATGACCGCGACGCCGCCGAACGCCACTGGGAGCGGCTGCTGGCGCTTTACCGCCGCAACCTCGTGAGCTGAGCCTCAAGACGCACGATGCCGTTCCTGCTGATCGACTTTCCGGTATTCAATCCCGTCGCGCTCTCGCTCGGGCCGATCGTGATCCGCTGGTATGCGCTGGCCTACATCGTCGGCATCGTGCTGGGCTGGATCTACGCCCGCTCGCTGATCAAGAAGGAGCGGCTGTGGGGCGGCCCGGCGCCGATCACGCTGCCGCAGCTCGACGATTTCATCCTCTGGGTCACCATCGGCATCATCGTCGGCGGCCGCACCGGCTATGTGCTGTTCTACAATTTGCCCTTCTTCATCGCGCATCCGGCCGAAATCCTGGAATTGTGGAAGGGCGGCATGTCGTTCCACGGCGGCTTCCTCGGCTGCGTCGCGGCAGCGATGCTGTTTGCCCGCCGCAACGACATCCCGATCCTGTCGCTCGGCGACATCACCACCGCGGTCGCGCCGATCGGGCTGTTCCTCGGCCGGCTCGCCAATTTCATCAACAGCGAATTGTGGGGCCGTCACGCCGACCCGGGCCTGCCCTGGGCCATGATCTTTCCCAATGGCGGGCCGCTGCCGCGGCATCCGAGCCAGCTCTACGAGGCCGGGCTTGAAGGCATCGTGCTGTTTGCGGCGCTGGCCGTCATGATCCGGATGGGGGCGCTCAAGCGTCCCGGCCTGATCCTCGGCAGCTTCATTGCGATCTACGGCGTTGCCCGAATCATCGGCGAGCACTTCAGGGAGCCCGACCCGCAGCTCGGCTTCCTGTGGGGCGGATTAACCATGGGCATGCTGCTGTCGGTGCCAATGATCATCGTTGGCGTTATCCTCATCACGGCCGCCGTCCGCCGCAGGGCGAGCGGTCCGGCGCCGAGTTCAACCTGAACAAGTTCAATCCAAAGCAAGTGCAATCCAAGGAAGGCCGTGAGCGAACCCTCCCCGCTGCTGGATGAGATCAGGAAGCTGATCAAGCTGTCCGGGCCGATGCCGGTCTGGCGCTACATGGAATTGTGCCTGATGCATCCGCGATACGGCTACTATTTGTCGCGCGATCCGCTCGGCCGCGAGGGCGATTTCACCACATCGCCCGAGGTCAGCCAGATGTTCGGCGAACTGCTTGGGCTGTGGAGCGCCTCGGTCTGGCGCGCGATCGGCTCGCCTGAGACGCTCCGCCTGATCGAGCTCGGCCCCGGCCGCGGCACCATGATGGCGGACGCCCTGCGCGCGCTTCGCGTGCTGCCGCCGCTCTACCAGTCGCTCAGCATCCACCTCGTCGAGGTCAATCCGGTGCTGCGCGAGAAGCAGTACGCGACGCTGACGGGCGTGCGCGATATCACCTGGCACGACAGCATCGACGACGTGCCCGAGGGACCGGCGGTGATCCTCGCCAACGAATATTTCGACGTGCTGCCGATCCACCAGATGGTCCGCCGCGAGACCGGCTGGCATGAGCGCACGGTCGGGATGGATGCCAACGGCAACCTGTATTTCGCTCCCGCCACCGAGCCGACACCGCATTTCGAAGTGCTGCTGCCACCGCTGGTGCGCGCCGCCCCGCTCGGCGCGGTGTTCGAGTGGCGGCCCGACAACGAGATCATGAAGCTGGCAACGCGGCTGCGCGACCAGGACGGCGCCGCGCTGATCATCGATTACGGCCATCTGCGCAGCGACGCCGGCGACACCTTCCAGGCGATCGCGCGCCACGGCTTCGCCGACCCGTTGAAGAACCCGGGACAGGCCGATGTGACCGCGCATGTCGATTTCCAGGCCCTGGCGCGAGCCGCCGAGGATGTCGGCGCGCGCGTCCACGGACCGGCGACGCAGGGCGACTTCCTCAAGCGCCTCGGCGTCGAGGCCCGCGCCGCCGGACTGATGGCGAAAGCAAGCCCCGAAGTCTCCGCCGACATTGCCGGCGCGCTGAAGCGGTTGACCGATTCCGGGCGCGGCGGGATGGGCTCGATGTTCAAGGTCATGGCCATCTCCGACCCGCGCCTCACCTCGATCGCCGGATTGAGCGATCAGCCTGACGAGACCGAACAATGACATTGGGATCACCGCTGCTGTCGGCCATTCCGGGCCTGCGCCATGCCTTCTTCTCGCGCGAGGGCGGCGTGTCGGAGGGCATCTATGCCGCGCTGAATGGCGGGCTCGGCTCGCGCGACGATCCGGCCAAGGTCGCGGAGAACCGGCGGCGGATGGCGGCGCAGCTCGGCGTGCCGCTCGATCACCTCGTCAGCGTGCATCAGGTTCACTCGCCTGACGTCGTGGTCGTGACCGGTCCATGGAACGGCGCCGTGCGCCCGAAGGCGGACGCGCTCGTCACCCGCACCGAGGGCCTTGCGATATCGGTCACGACGGCCGACTGCGGCCCGATCCTGTTCGTCGATCCCAATGCGCGGGTGATCGGCGCGGCGCATGCCGGCTGGAAGGGCGCGCTGACCGGGGTGCTGGAATCGACCATCGACGCCATGGAGAAGCTCGGCGCGGAGCGCGGCGGCATCGTCGCCGCGATCGGCCCGCTGATCCGCAAGGAGTCCTACGAGGTCGGCAACGAATTCGTCGAACGCTTCATCGAGGCCGATGCGGAGAACGGCATGTTCTTCATGCCCGCCGAACGCGACGGACACGCGATGTTCGATCTTGCCGGCTTCATCCGCATGCGGCTGGAAAATGCCGGCGTGCTGATGATCGACGATCTCGGCATCGACACCTATTCCGACGAGCGCTGCTTCAGCTACCGCCGTTCCGTGCACCGCAAGGAAGCCGATTACGGCCGGCTCGTTCACGCCATCGCGCTGGAAAGCTGACGCCGGGCGTCCTCCTCATTTTTGTGCGACAAGCGTCTTGACTCTCCACCTGCTGGAGACCGGACAAGCGGCGCATGACACAACGCACCTACAGCATCGGCGAGGCGGCGCGGCTCAGCGGAATCTCCGTCCGCAAGCTCCGCTTCTATTCGGACCAGGGGTTGCTGCCGCCGGCCGGCCGCACCGCGAGCGGCTATCGCGTCTTCACCGACGACGAACTGGTTCGCCTCGACCTGATCCGCTGCCTGCGCGATGCGGGGCTCGGTCTCGACGCGATCCGCGAGGTCCTGACCAAGGAGCTCTCGCTGGTCGAGGCGCTGCAGCTTCGCCTCGAGACGCTGGAAGCGGAGATCGCGGCGCAGCGCCGCGTCGCCTCGGCCCTGCGGGCTGCGTTGCGTTCACCGCAACTCACCGAAGCAGACCTGAGGAGATTCCTGACCATGACGCAGCTATCCCGCACCGAGCGCCGCAACGTCGTCGAACGCTTCTTCGAGAAGGTGTCCGACGGCATCAACATCGACCGGAAATGGATCCGGCAGATGATCGAGACCAGCGTGCCCGAATTGCCCGACGAGCCGACGCCCGAGCAGTGCGATGCCTGGATCGAGCTTTCGGAGATGCTCAACGACCCTTCCCTCGTCGCCAACATCCGCGCCAACGCGGAGGACGTCTGGAATCACCACGTGCTGGATCTCGCCGCCTGGCAAGCGGCCAACGAAACCGTGCTGGCGAGAGCCAGGGAGATCATCGCGCGCGACCTCGGCCCGGCGTCGGAGGCGGGCCAAGCGCTGGCGCGCGACTGGCTGGAAACATCGGCGCGATTGCTGAAGCGAAAACCTGATCCGGAATTCCGCAACTGGATTCGCGGTAAATATGCCCTGCACGACGCCCGTGCCGCGCGCTATTGGGAGCTCGTCGCCATCATGCGCGGGCAATCGCCGGACGCGAGCCCGAACCGCGAATGGGCCTGGATCACCGAGGCCATGCGGCACCATCTCTCTGACTGAGCAGGGAAATCCGAAACCTCGTGGCGCGCCGCCCGGATCGGTTAAGGGCTGTGGCCGTCCTGCCCTAGACGTTAAGCCGTTTTAACGATATCGCAGGACGCAATGAGGGAAGCGTCGAACCGCCAGTTTCAAACTGGGACAGCCGTGCGTGCCGCGGTCGCAGCCTCGTGGCTCGCGATTGCGTGCGCGCTTGGCGGCTGCGCGGCCGGCGGCAACGTGGCCGACTCCTACGCCATGGCCACGCCGGCAAGCAGCGGCGCAACGGTTGCGTTCGAATCGATCGACGGCCCGCCGCCCCAGGTGTTCGACCGCATGGTCGGCGTGCTCGACAGCGAGTCCAAGCTGCGCAGCCTGTCGATCGTGTCGCGCCAGGGCGCTGCCGCCTATCGCGTGCGCAGCTATCTGTCGGCGCAGGTGGTGCGCGGCCGCACCATGATCTCGTGGGTGTGGGACGTCTACGACAGCAACCAGCAACGCGCGCTGCGGCTCTCCGGCGAGGAGCCCGCCGGCAAGGCCGGCCGCGACGCCTGGGCAGCCGCCGACGACCTGGTGCTGCGCAAGATCGCCCAGGCCGGCTTCAGCGGCCTCTCCAGCATGCTCAATGGCGGCCCGGCGGACGGCCTCGCACCCGCCCCGGCACCGGACCTCCGCGGGCCCACAGTGGCAAGCGCCCCGGCCCCCGCCGCGCCCGAGACCGTGGCGCTCGGCTATTCCGCCGACTAAACCCCGTTATCTCCCGGGGAAATGGGTTTTTTGCCCAGGAAAAACGGCGGCCAAGGCCGGCTAATGGGTTGCCATCGGAGGCGCCTGCCTGATATTCCCTCGCGCACCGAAAACCCGCCGGTTCTGTAAGGACTTGAGATGCTGAACGTCGTATCCAGCAAGGCGCGGGGGGAAGCATCGATGTCGGCAAAGAACGGATCAATCAAACTCGTCGCCGGCAACTCCAATCCTGCGCTGGCGCAGGACATCGCCAAGGGACTTGGCATCGAACTGACCAAGGCCGTGGTCCGGCGCTTTGCCGACATGGAGATCTTCGTCGAGATCCAGGAGAATGTCCGCGGCTCGGACATGTTCATCCTGCAGTCGACG
>NZ_JAQOSR010000024.1:0-64130 GCF_046718885.1 Bradyrhizobium sp. UFLA01-814
TCGCTCATCGTCAACTACGCGGGAGGCGGCTGCGCCAGGAGCTTAGCTACAATGAGCCCAATTGCAGTGTCCTTGATTGCGTTAGCGATCATCATAGCTGCCGCGCTCTTCGGCACTTTGCTTCGCAACACCCTGCCGGGCCATTATCTGGCAGACGATTCAAAAGATTACATACGGTTAGGGATCGGGCTCATCACGACGCTCGCCGCGCTTGTGCTTGGTCTGCTGGTTGGCTCGGCGAATAGCTCGTATGACGCTCAGAACACTCAAGTTCGGCATTTGACCGCCAACATCATACTGCTCGACAATCTCCTTGAGCAATATGGGCCCGAGTCCCGCGATGCCCGCGACACTCTGCGCGGCGCTGTCGAGCCCTTGATTAAGAGGATTTGGCGAGAGGACAGCTTGGAGTCCGCGAAGGGAACACCCTTTCGGGGGACCGCCTTGTCGGTGGATGCTTATGGAAAGATTCAGAACCTCTCGCCAAAAACGGACGCGCAGCGCTCGTTCAAGGAACGGGCAATACAGCTAGCCACTGACTTGGTGCAAACGCGCCTGCTCCTGTTTGAACACGCTGACACCTCGATTCCCATGCCTTTTCTGGCGATACTGGTCTTCTGGCTGGCAATCATCTTCATGAGTTTCAGTTTGTTCTCGCGCCTTACCCCGATAAACATCGTTGCAATGTTGGTGTTTGCCACTTCCGCGTCCGCAGCGCTTTTCTTGATCCTGGAGTTGAGCCAGCCATTTGTCGGACTGATGCAGATTTCTAGCACACCGCTGCGCAACGCCCTTGCGCCGCTCGGATCGTAGCCGAACCCCGGCAAGATGTCCGGACCTGGCCCATAGCTGACGGTCTGCATGATGATCGGGAACGTCGGCTCTTCGAGGTGAATTGGAAGTCCCCGGTTCGGTCGCTATCGGCTGCTTTTGACCCAAAGTAGACGTTACCCCTCTGGTATTCCGACCGCGCGCATTCCCCCATACAAGTGCTCAAGCCTCGCCATCCAGTCTGGGTTGTCGAACCGGAAGACATTAAGGCGGTATCGACGGATGGTGAAGCTGCGATCAAGTGTCAAGCCGGCCTCTGCACTAGACCGTGCCTCCTTCAGGTCTCCCATCATCGCCAGCGCCCCGGCCAAATGAAAATGAGAAAGGGCGTGATTGGGATTGGCTTCGATGCTTCGGCGCAGCCAGCCGATTGCTTCAAGGTCCGTTTTGGTCATCAACTTGGCCATCCCGACAAACATGAACCAAAGAAAGGCACGCGTGTCGCGTGGAGACATTCGCAGCGCATCCCGAATGTGCCCCTCCACCTCCTCGCCACGCTCCAGCACATACTTTCCAAGCCCGATGAACCCATGTGCATCGGCTAGATTCCGATCCAGCCCCAGCGCCTGGTGGCATTCAGCGATACCTTTGGCAGCGCGGCATGTCCGAATGTGAACTGCACCAAGGAGCATGTGGGCTCTGGGATGATTCGGCGCACGCAACAACGCGCAGTTGAGCGCATTCTCTGCGGTCTTGAAATGCACTGATCCGTCATCGGTGATAAAGGATGAACCCATCGATACGTCGACCTGAGCTGCGGCGACGGCCACTTCAATGTTGTCGGGATCAAGCGCAGCAGCACGCATGAAGAAGTCCCTTGCGCGCGCTAAAAACGCTGGAGTCACGCCCTTGTTCAGGAAAGCCTTGCCCTGAAAGTATAGATCTACAGCGTCCGGCCGGAGCACCCGTTCTGCGCGTCGTGCTTCGGCCTCGATGAGTTCGGCGTTCAAAGTATTTGCGAGCCGGGATACGATTTCGTCTTGTGTATCCAGCAAGTCGGCAGCCGACTTGTCGAACCGCTCGGCCCACACTTGAGTTCTGGTTTGCGTGTCGGTCAACTGGACGTTTAGGCGCAAGCGGTTACCCTCGCGCTGCACCGACCCCTCCAGCACGTAACGGACACTCAGCTCACGGCCGATCTCCCGCACATCCACCGCTTTTCCTTTGAAGGTGAACGCGGTGTTGCGGCCGATGACGAACGCGCCGGCGATACGCGACAAGTCTGTTGTAAGACTATCGGTTACACCATCAGCGAAATACTCTTGCTCAGGATCGCCACCGAGATTCGCGAACGGTAGAACGACGATAGACAGGTGCGGCATCGCGGATGGAGGCGACGGTTCTCGAGGGTTTGGGGGCTCGAGTGCCACCACGATCGGACGGCCGGGCCCGACAAGCTGATTCCCGCTGATTGCCAGCATGTAGCCACGGCGCGGCAGGGTCCTTAAGGCGGATCGATCGACCTCTCCCAGGGCACGCCTGACGTCGCCCACGGCGTGGACGAGAGAGTCTTCCGTGACCTCGCAGTCCGGCCAAACCTCATCCATGATTTCATCTTTGCTGACCAGACGCCCGGCTCGGGTCGCGAGAAGCCGAAGTAACAACCAGGCCCGAGGGCGCAAGGGCACGATGTCGCCGCGCCCATCGATCAACAGCTCACGGCCGAGGTCAATGGTCCGCTCGCCGAGAACGATTGAATGCTGCGAAGACTCAGGCAAGGCCGCCTCTTACAGGTCCCTTTTCTGAAAATTTCGGCAAACTTTCAGGACGCAAGGTCAAATGTACCGCATCATCGGGCGGCTTGGGATAGCGACAGCTTCCAGGCAGCCGATCACCAAAACTGTAGCGAGCAGGAGGCGCGAATCCATGATCCGCTCGGTCTTCTTTGCGGCGTCAAGTCGTTCTGTTTTCAGCTTTTTTGGAATCGCCCTATTTGCTGTCATTGTCCCGGTGGCTGCCCAGGGGCAAGACATCAAGGTTACCCTCTTGGGTACCGGATGCCCCCCCGCCGTTATGAACCGGTTCGGGCCGAGCACCCTCGTCGAGGCGGGTGGGCAGAAGTTCATTTTTGACGCAGGCCGAGGTGCCCTCCAGCGACTCAACCAGGTCAAGGTGCCCTGGCAGGGAATAGACGCCGTCTTTCTCACTCACCTGCACTCGGACCACGTCGTCGGGTTTCCGGATCTGTGGCTGACCGGTTGGCTTGTGGGGCGGCCAGGCCGGGATCGACCACTGCGTGTGCGGGGGCCAACGGGGACCCAGCGCATGATGTCGTTCCTCGCGCAGGCATTCGAGTACGATATTCGGATTCGATTAGACGACGACCGAGCACCACCAAACGGCGTCGTGATCCTCGCAGAGGACATCACCGAGGGGGTCATCTATGAGAACGGCGGCGTGAAGATCACCGCGTTCGAGGTGGACCACACGCCAGTGAAGCCTGCGTTCGGTTTCCGGATCGATTATTCCGGCCGGTCCGTTGTGCTTTCCGGAGACACGCGCATCTCCGAAAATCTCGTTCAGCACGCCCAGAACGTCGATCTGTTGATTCACAACGTTGTCGCACCAGAGACATTCCAGCGCATTGGAGTTCCGCCGGCGCAGACGGCTAACATCATCAGCCACCACACCACGCCGGAGCAAGCGGGCGAGGTGTTTGCGCGAACAACGCCCAAGCTGGCTGTGTATTCGCATGTCGTGTTGCCAAACGCCACCGAGCAAGATCTGATTCCACCAACGCGGAAGACCTACTCAGGTCCAGTGGAGCTCGGTGAAGATCTGATGGTCATCGAGGTCGGAGGGAAGGTCGAAGTCCGACGGCCCTCTAAGTCGTAACGTGAAGCCTGCTAGCAGGCGTCTATCGGCTTATCTTTGAACTCGATGCTCGTCGTTGCTTGCGAATGCCACGGCCTACTCGCTCAAAGGTCCGCAACTGGCCCATAGCTGACGGTCTGCATGACGATCGCGAACGTCGGCTCTTCGAGGTGAACCGGAAGTCACCCGGCCCGGTCGCTATGGGCGGCTTTTAACCGAAAGCGGAAATCAGAGCTCGATCGCCGGTGAAAATCACCGAACGCAGCAGCACGCGCCGTGCCGGGTTGCACGCGGCCGCGCGTTGCGATCGAGCAACACTTTCTGGAAAAGCGTAGCGCCAACTGCTTCCGCCCATTGCGCATTTCCATTTTGATCCGAATGATCGGTGCCGTCGCGTGCTGGGCGGTGCAACAGGGCTCGGATCGAGCCTTTGGAGGCTACGGGGTGATGAACCCGCGGCGAATTGCGACTCCGGAGTTGTGCGGGACGGTCATTCTCGCAGGTTGGCTCCTTGCCTGGCTTGCCGGCTCTGCCGGCATCGGGAACAGCGGCGCAGTGTCCATCGAGGACCTCGCACCATCTCTCGCCGCCAACGCCGAACTGGCTGATACGCGACAGGCCACGGCAGTCGACATCGTCACCAAAGTGAATGCTGAAGCAGCGGTGGCTGCGGAACCCGTAACGGGGCCGCCGTCCGACACGATGGCCACCCCGCAGGCAGGCGTCATGGTTAACGCTGTCGCCAACGCCGATGCGGCGATGGCGGTTGAATCGGTGCCAGCGACGGCCCCTGATGCGACGGCGACCTCGAGCGAGCCGAAGCCAATCGTCGTGGCTGCGTTGCCGGATTCGTCGCAGACGCTGCCGGCCGAAACATCGCCGGTGCAGGCGGCGATAGCGAGCCCGCCTCCCGTGTCGAGCGACACCGAGGCGGCCGCGAAACCCCTGGATATTTTCGAGGAGTGCCTCGTCGTCGATGTCTGCATCGACCGGTACCTGTGGGCGCTCTACGAACGGACGCCGAAGCAAGACACCATCAGCGTACAAGAGCAGCGGAAAGTGACCGTCAAGAAGAAGCGCAAGACGGTGACTGTCACCAGGACGTTCACCAGGCGCGTCGACAACGATTTCACGTGGAAGGATCCGAAGGCGGCGGAGCGAATGGGCATGCCGATGATCGACTACGTGATTGGAGGGGTGGATCGGAGCTTCAAGCTCAAGCTGTTTCACGCGCTTTACGCGGCCGAGCAGGCCGGGTTGGCGCCCGGCATCACCAGCGCGTTCCGTGATGACTACCGTCAATCGATCGCGAGCGGCCTGAAGGCGGCGTCCGACAAGTCATACCATGGAGGGAGCTTCCGTGGCGGCTATGGCCACGGGCTTGCCGTCGATGTCGTGAGCGTCAAAGGCGCGACGCGGGCGGAGCGTTGGGTCACCACCGAGGCCCTTTGGAAATGGATCGATGCGCGTGGACCGGATTTTGGAATCGGGCGACCGTATCTCGATCGAGATCCACCGCATGTCGCGCCGATAGACGGCAAGGAATACGCCGCTCACCGCGGCGGGACGAAAGCTCAGCACGCGGAAGCGGATCGCAAGAAGCGCGACCGGGGCGCTGTGCGGGTCGTGGCAAAACGATCAAAGACCGCAAAAGCGTCGAAGGGGAGAACGATCTGATCGGGTTCGGCTGCGCCTTCCAACACGACGCGGGCAAGAATGCCTAGCAATCCCATCATCGTGCAAAAATACGGCGGCGTCTGTCTCGAAACACCGGCAAAAATCCGCGCGGCCGCGAGCAGTGTCGCCGATCTGCATGGCCGTGGTCATCGTGTCGTGGCGATCGTTTCAGCGATGGGCAAGACCACCGATGAACTCGTCAGGATGGCCTATCAGGTCAGCCCGCATCCCAATCGCCGCGAACTCGATATGCTATTGACCACCGGCGAGCGCATCAGCATGTCCTTGATGAGCATGGCGCTGTCCGATCTCGGCGTGCCGGCGATCAGCTTTACCGGCAGTCAGGCCGGTGTCATGACCGACGGGTCCCATTCCTCCGCACGCATTCTGGACGTGCGGCCCATTCGCGTGCGCGAAGAACTCGATCGTGGACGCATCGTGGTTTTGGCGGGCTTTCAGGGCGTGAACCCGCTGACCAAGGAAATCACCACGCTTGGCCGGGGTGGCAGCGATACCACCGCGGTCGCCATGGCCGCGGCGCTCAAGGCGGAGTGCTGCGAGATTATCAAGGAGGTCGACGGAGTTTGCTCGGCTGACCCGCGCATCGTCGCGGACGCAAAACCCTTGCGTCAGCTGGATTTCGCATCCCTATCCGAAATGTGCTTCTGGGGCGCCAAAGTCCTGCACTTTCGCAGCGTGGAGCTGGCCCACAGCCAAAACGTGCCTTTGGTCCTGAGACAGTGGGGCGGCGCTCGACACAGCACGCAAGTGATGAAGGAGGTCGCAGACATGGAGAACGGAAAAGTCCTGGCCGTCAACTCGATGGCTCGCATTGAGCATGTGGAGATCGATTCGGCGGACCTCAATCAAGGCTTTGAGAAGTTCGCACAGCATCTCCAGCAAAATGGCTTGCCTTGGCCGCAGCTCCTCGCCTCGGCTTTCACCGCCAAAAAAACCCGCATCATGATGACTTGCGATTCCGAGACACTCGACGCGTTGCTGCGCACACTGGAACGGAGCAAAGACCTGCGCAAACAGCGCGAGACGCTGAGTTCGGTGAGCCTCACTTGCTTCGGCGGCATTTCCTCGGACCTGCCATACAAGGCGGTGCAGATTCTGCAACGTCACGGAATCATCGCCGACAAGTATGTCTTGTCATCGCATTCGGTAAGCTTCTTTGTTCCGGTGGAGAGCCGTGAGGCCGCGGTCATGGCTTTGCATTCGCTGATCTAGTTGAAATTTGGCAACGGACGACGTCGGCCGTCGGCCCCTGGCATCGGCAAGGTGCAGGCCGCCTACTTCCGGATGATCAACGAGCGGGGCGGCATCAACGGCCGCCGGATCAATCTGATTTCCTACGACGATGCCGCGACGCCGGCGAAGACGGTTCAGCAGGTCCGCAAGCTCGTCGAAAGTGACGAAGTCCTCGCCGACTAGAGCGCCGTTCCGATGGAATCGAAACGGGATTCCATATCCATGGTTCAAACGCGTTTTCTTTTATCAATGCCCGAGCCGCGCCTCCGTGCCGGCCAGCAGCCGCTGAATGTTGGCACGATGGCGCACGATCACGTAGATGCCGCCTGCGATCACCAGCAATCGATACGGCAGCGGTTGCTCCAGGCCGCAGACGAGGACGATCGCCGTCAATGCCGCCAGCATCGAGCCGAGGGAAACGATCCGAGAGACAGCCACCACAGCGCCGAAGGCCGCCGCAGCGCCGAGGCCTGCCGGCCAGGACATCGCCAACAACACGCCGAGCCCGGTCGCAGCGGATTTGCCGCCGGTGAAATTCAGCCAGATCGAACGGCCGTGCCCCAACAACACAGCAAGCCCGGCCAGGCAGACAGCCCACGACACGCATGTTTGCGGATCAAGCGCTGCCGGCGGCGTGACGGACGGCAAGGTGTACAACCAGGGATAAAACCAGCGGGCGAACAGGATGGCCGCCACGCCTTTCAGCACGTCGACGAGGAGCACCGCCAATGCGGGCCACTTCCCGAGGGTTCGCAACACGTTCGTTGCCCCGGTGGATTTGGAGCCATGCTGGCGGATATCGATGCCCCTCAGCAGCTTGCCCGCCAGATAACCCGTCGGCGTCGAACCGAGCAGATAGGCGATCGCCAGTCCAGCCACACCCGCGATCCAGAAGACCATCTCAGTCACCTCGATGCCCTCGGCGGCGCGTCCATGAATCCTAACGCGGATGCCACCAGCGTCCGCCGATCACGACGCCTTCAGATGCGATCTTGCGATCGCCCGTCAGATGCTCGCCGACCACATCGACATAGTCGAACGTCCCCTGCCGGACCGAGATCAGCGTGGCGTCGCCGACGCTGCCAGGCTTCAGGCTGCCGAGTTCCGGCCGCCGCAACGCCATCGCGGCGTTGACAGTGGACGCCGCGATCACGTCCGGCAGCGGCATCCCCATGCAGAGGAATTTCGACATCGTCGTCACCTGGTCGAATGCCGGGCCGTCGATGCAGAGCTGATGGATGTCGGAGGAGATGGTGTCGGGGTAGAAGCCGTTGGCGAGCATCGCGCGCGCCGTCTTGAAGGCGAACGAGCCCTTGCCGTGGCCGATATCGAACAGCACGCCGCGCTCGCGCGCCTCCAGCACGACCTTTTTCACCGTGCCCTGCGCGGTCGCGGGCGTGTTGGGGAACGGACGGAACGCATGCGTCAGCACATCGCCCGGACGCAGGCGCGCGAGCACCTCCTCATAGCTCGGCGGCGGATGGTCGATATGCGCCATCAGGGGCATGCCGACCTGCTCGGCAACCTCGAGCGCGATCTCGAGCGGCACCAGCCCCGAGGTGCCCGAGGCGAACAGGCCGACCCGCACCTTGATGCCGACGATCAGGTCGCGGTTCTCGTCGGCGACCCGCGCCGCGTCGATCGGATTCATCAGCCGCAGCTCCTCGCTCTCGCCGACCATCACGCGATCCGAGAAGCCGAAGATGCCGGCGTGCGAGACGTGCAGATAGGCGAGGATGCGGACCTGGCTCGGCTCGATCACATGCTTGCGGAAGCCGGCAAAATTGCCCGGGCCGGCGCTGCCGGTGTCGACCGAGGTGGTGACGCCGGAGTTGCGGCAAAATTCCTCGGCGTCGATGCCGAGCGAGGTGCCGCCCCAATAGACATGCGTGTGCAGGTCGATGATCCCCGGTGAGACGATCAGCCCCGAGACGTCGCGGACCTCGGTGGCGGGATCGGCTTGCAACTCGCGGCCGAGCGCAGCGACCTTGCCCGCGGCAAAGCCGACATCGGTCACGGCATCGAGTTTTTGCGACGGGTCGATCACCCGTCCGCCGCGCAGGATCAAATCGAAAGGCATCGTGTTCTCCGGATTCGGTCCGGCACGATGGTCGACTTCGCCGGCGCCTGCAAGCCGCTCAACCGACACGGGCCTGTTGGGAAACCGGCGCGGTCGCTGTCGCGCGATCCGCGCCGTTGTCAGCGACCATGTCCGTTGCCTTGTCCGCTCCATTGGCCGACGCGACGATGGCCGCAATGGCCGGGTGATGCGCCGCCTCCGAGGCAGCAATGGTCTCGCGGGCCCAGCGGTACGAGGATTCGAAAATTTCCTGATGGCGGTCGAAATCAGTGACGTCGATGCCGTCGGGCGTCGGCGGACGCATCACCATGTCGAGCGGCGTGGTCGGCAGCGTATCGTAGCGCTGATGCGCAACGAGGCTTCGCCACAGCACGTTGACGGCGCTCGGCGCGGCCGGAAGCAATTTCTTGCGGAACGGCGTCAGCAGCGATGCAAACAGCTCAAACCGCCCCGGCAGCGCGGCATAGTCGACGTCGAACATCTCGGTTGCCGGGTCGCCGAAATGGACCACCAGATTCGGTCCACTCTTCATCTGGTGCATCTGCGCCAGCGGAACGTTGTCGACGAGGCATCCATCGACCAGCATCGAGCCGTCCCTTGTGTAGAACGGCGGCAGCAGACCGGGGATGGCGCTCGACGCCCGCACCGCCTGCCACAGCAGACCGGTGCGGATCAATTCGAGGCTGTGCGTCGACAGATTGGTCGCGATCGCCGCGAACGGCCGCCAGCAGTCCTCGATCCGGCAATTGTGGCCGTACTGATCGGCGAGCGCGGCATCGAACGCCTTGTGGTCCAGCAAGGCGTAGCGCGGCCAGGTCGGGCGGCGGAAGCTGCGGCTGGAAACGAAGATCTCATGCGTGCCGCGCTCGAGATGCTCGGCGTCGTAGTTCTTGGCAAAGCCCGCCGCCATCGCCGAGCCGACGCTGGTGCCGACAAAGATATCGAACGTCGCGCCGCGCTCGCGAAACGCCTTGTAGACACCGACATGCGCGGTGCCGAGACTGCCGCCGCCGCCGGCGACAAATCCGACGGCGCGACCGCACAGGAAGCGAACCAGGCTGTCGATGTCGAGCTGGTCCTCGAGCGCGACATGATGGTGCATGAAGCAGGGCAGCCGCGCCAGCCACGCCGCGGTGCCGCTGACCTCGTGGCGCCTGACGTCATGAACCCGGACGAGGCGCCGCGTCGACGCCGGATGCACTCCGCAGGCGAAGCGTTCGATCTCCGTCAGATCGGGCGCGGGCGCATGGCCACGGCAGGCGAACACGACAAGATCGGCCTGGCGGATGGTTTTCCGCGCCCAATCCGATGCGTCAGGACCACCGAAATAGGCCACCAGCGGCGCGTCGTACTCGATCCTGTTGAGCCAGTCGGCGACTTCGGATGCGTCCAGCGCGCGGCCGGGAAACATCGCCTGAACCCGCGCGAGGTCGACGATCTCGGCACCCGCAGCGGCAAGGCCTTCGCGCAACCTGTGCTCAAAGGCGGCAGGCACCGGTTCGCTTCCGCCCGAGATCAGCGCGACGGTGCGCGCCTTCGGTGACGCCCGAACCGGCAACAGACGCGCGGTCTCGGTGGCAAACCGCCGCGCGAGCGCAGCCAGCAGCGCCTCGACGATCTCGGGCGTTTCCCGCGCCAGCGTGGTATAGGCGGCGCGCGTCAACACCAGCACGCTGGTATCGCGGATCGCAATCACATTGGCCGTGCGCGGGATATTGGCAAAGAAGCCGATCTCGCCGACCAGTTCGCCGGCGCGAAGCTCCGCGATCGGTTCGGGATGACTGGTCCGGTACACCGCGAGCGCGCCGTGCAGCACCAGGAATAGCGCGTCGGAGGCGCCGCCCTGCTCGACCAGCAGCTCGCCGCGCACGAGGTCGCGCCGGGTCATTGCGCCAAAGGCAATCAGCCGCTGCTCCGCGCTCAGGGTTCTGAACAGCGCGAAGTCCTCGGACACGTTTCCCCACGCAAACGTCGCGCTCGGCGGCACACGGTTCGAATGCATGATCCGATGTTAGCGCCGGGCCGTCGTCCCGGCGAGCGATATCAGGGCTCAATCGGCCGCACCCTGGCTACAAATCCTTGGGAGCACTGCAGCAGGATTGCAGCATCCGCCATCGGCTTCACCCGACCAGTTCCGGCCACGGCACGATGGTCGACTTCACCGTCTTCATCGCCATTGCGTCGGCAACCGCGCGGGCGACGCCATCTTCGGTGAACGGATAGATCGTCTGCATGTCGAGCCAGGGATATTTGTTCCGCGTGCGGTAGAGCATGTCGACGCCGAGCGGCAGGTCGTTGCCGGTAAAGCCCCAGGAGCCGAGCACGTTGAGGTCCTTGGTGCAGATGCGGTGCCACGAGGTGTTGATCGAGCCGGCATCGGTGAACTGCCCCATCTCGACATAGGTGCCGCCGTCGCGCAGCATCTCGATGCCCTCGGGGCCGGCGGTCGGATGGCCCGAGCAGTCCATGACGAGGTCGGCGCCGAAACCGCCGACGATGTCGCGCACCGCCTTGATGCGCTGCTCCGGCGTCTTGAGCTGCTCGATATCGACGGTCGCCTCGGCGCCGAACTTGCGCGCCAGCGCAAGGCGCGGCGTCTCCGGCGCGCCGACGCAGATCACGCGCCCTGCGCCCATTTCCTGCGCGGCGGCGACCGCGAGGATGCCGATCGGCCCCGAGCCCTGGATCACCACCGTGTCACCCCATCTGAAGCCGCCGGCGCGGGTGGCGCGGTTGAAGGCGCGGATGCAGGAGGTCAGAGGCTCGGAAAGCGCGCCGAGCCGCAGCGACATGTCGTCGGGCAATTTGTAGATCTTGGTGCCGGGCAGCATGTCGAGATCGACATAGACATATTCAGCCCAGCCGCCCCACATGTGCGGCGCCTTGTCGAAGCCCAGATAGCGGCCGTAATAGACCGGCGTCAGGCATTTGTTGGCGCTCTCGGGAAAATGGATGCAGTAGTAGCAGCGGCCGCAGGGCATCAAGGGCGGGATCATCACCTTCGATCCCACCTGCAGCGGCTTGCTCATGAAATCCTCGGTGAACTCCGCGCCGCATTCGACGATCACGCCGCCAAGCTCATGGCCGAGCGTGAACGGCCACGGCAACGGCTTCGGCCAATGTCCCTTCAGGATGTGCAGATCGGTTCCGCAAACGCCACAGGCGCCCACCTTGATCAAGGCCGCCTTTTTGCCGATTTCCGGCCATGGCACTGTCCGGATTACCGGCTTGGCTCCAGGTCCATCATGCGTGCAGACGCGGATCTGCTCCATCGGTTCGCTCTCCCTGTCCTTGTCGTTGGGCCGGGTTCGGCCGAGCCGACTTTAGGTCAGGACGATTGGGATGTCATGAAGGCCTGTCATGAAGGTCTTCATGACAGACCTTGGCGGAACGAGGCGCTTCTAGTCCTGGCGGAGTATTGTCCGCAAGGAGGCATCGATTGTGAAAGCAGCCGAGGGCGAATTGGCTGGTAGCATTGCGGGGAACGACACCATGAATCCTGGTATCGAAGGTATCGTCGGCATGTACGTCAAGTTGGGCGAACTGGACACGCTGCAACGAATGAAGGAGCATCGACAGGGTTTGCTCGACCAATGCGTCGATACCGCGAATTTCAGCTTCGATGTGACGAGATCGATCTACAGGAGCGACCTCGAGGTGATCGAGGCGGGCATCGAGAGTCTGTATGGCGAGATCACCGGCCATGTCGACGTGGTCAACGAGAAAAGGATTGCCGGCTGGGCCCTGTACAACCAGCACCCCGACAAAAGGGTTGCGATCGATATCTACTTCAACGGCAATCTCGTTGGCGAAGTCGTCGCCGATGAGTTCCGCAACGATCTCCTGAAGCTCAACAAGGGCGATGGACACCATGCCTTCGTCTTCGTGCCGCCAAGCGGCTCCTATCAGCCGCCGCTGCAGATCGAGGTTCGCGCGGCGAAACGAAAGCTGCTGAAAGCCGTGACTGTTGAACCACCAGCGGCGGCAGTCGAACCGGAAACGGCTGTCGAACCGGAAATGGACACCGAGGCCGAATAACCTCACCGCGTCGCTTTCGCACGCCCCGGATCCGCCGGGCGCCGCCAACCCGGCTGAAGCCGCCGCAGACGCCGATATGGGCTGCGACATGACGGATGTGGGCGGCCGATTGACAGCGACCATCGCTTCACCGCAACCTGCGATGCAACCTCAGGTGACGGAATGAAGCCGCAACCCGGCTCGGAGCGAATCTTCGTGGACGCCAGCACCGATCCGCTGGACGGGCGCGTGCGATGGCCGCCGGCGAAGTCGCTGTGGCTTGGCGGCATGACCGCGGTCGCGATCGTCCTTGGGCCGCTGCTGTTCACGTGGAGCGCGTTCGCATTATTCATCGTCACCAGCGCGATCACGCTGTGCTTCGGGCATTCGGTCGGCATGCACCGCCGCCTGATCCATGCGAGCTTCGACTGCCCGCTGTGGCTGGAGCGGCTCTGCGTCTATCTCGGCACGCTGGTCGGGATGGCCGGCCCCTACGGCATGGTGCGGCTGCACGATTTCCGCGACTGGGCGCAGCGCCAGACCGCGTGCCACGACTACTCCTGCCACCGCGCCGGCTTCTGGCGCGATGCGTGGTGGCAGCTGCACTGCACGCTGGTGCTGAAACACCCGCCCGAATTCCGGCTCGAACGGCGGCTCGCCGATGACCGCTTCTACGCCTTCGTCGAGCGAACCTGGATGTGGCAGCAATTGCCCTGGGCGATCCTGTTCCTCGCGATCGGCTCGTGGAGCTGGCTGGTCTGGGGCATCTGCGTCCGTGTCGCCGTCTGCGTCACCGGTCACTGGCTGATCGGTCACTACTCGCATCGCAAGGGCGGACAGACCTGGATCATCGAAGGCGTCGCGGCCCAGGGCTACAATGTCGGCATCGCGGGCCTGATCAGTATGGGCGAAAGCTGGCACAACAATCACCACGCCTATCCCGGCTCCGCGAAGCTCGGGCTGCTGCCGGGTCAGATCGACCTCGGCTGGTGGTTGATCAAGGCATTCGAAGCCGCAGGGCTCGCGAGCAACATCAAGACGCCGGATAATCTTGCGCCGCGCCCTGGTTCGCGCCGCGTCGGCGAACCAGGCAATGCCGACGCGGTCGCGCCGCGACAACGCGGCAGCGCATTGTTCCAGTAATCCGCAGCCGCGCATCTACCGTTGCGGATCGAACGCCACGCAGCTATATACGCCGCGTCGGAAAAGGCAGACTTGGTTTGGTAAGCCCAAGTCCTTTCGAAAACGAAAGTCCTTTCGGAAACGAAGTCCTTTCGAAAACGAATGCTCTGGTCTCCTGCCTCGTGCATGAGATCCCCACGACGAACACCGGACGCCATCCTGGCGCCCAATGTTCGTCCGTGTGGTTCTCAACCCGACGAACCGCTCCGGTCGAACACCGACAAAGGAGCAGTTCATGCGCACCAGCCGCCCCCTTCCCCATGATGTCGTGATTGCCGGTGCCGGCCCGGTCGGCCTGCTGCTTGCCTGCGAGCTGCGGCGCGCAAACCGCTCGGTCCTGGTGCTGGAGCAGGCCGCGGAGGCGCACTCGCCATTGAAGCGGCTGCCCTTCGGCATGCGCGGCCTTTCGGCGCCCAGCATCGAGGCGTTCTATCGTCGCGGGATGCTGGATGACATCGCGGCACGGCAGCACGCAGGAGATGGCTCGGGCAGCAGCGCATCGAATGGCGCGCATTGGACGCAACGGCCGCGCCGCCCGGCCGGCCATTTTGCCGGCATCCAGTTCTTTCACGACGATATCGACACGTCGAAGTGGCCGTTTCGCTTGCCGAGCCCGGCAGCCACCAGCATGGCGGTCGACATGGAGGCGCTCGAATCCGCCCTCGCCGCGCGCGCAACCGCGATGGGGGTCGAGATCAGGCGCGGCCTCGGCGTCGAGGCGCTGGATCAGTCGGACGACGACGTCACCGTTCGCGCCGGGGGCGCGACTTTCCACGGACGCTGGCTGGTCGGCTGTGACGGCGACCGCAGCATGGTGCGCAAGGCCGGCGGCTTTGAATTCGTCGGCACCGATCCCGAGTTCACCGGCTATTCGGTCGATGTCGAGATATCAGATCCGGACCAGCTCCGCACGGGCCGTCACTACACGCCGACGGGCATGTATACCTACGCGCGGCCCGGCACGATCGCGATGGTGGAGTTCGACGGCGGCACCTTCCACCGAACCCGGCCGATCACGCGCGAGCATGTGCAGGCGGTGCTGCGCCGCGTCTCCGGCACGGACATCACGTTGACGGCGCTCCGGCTTGCCGCCACCTGGACGGATCGCGCGTGTCAGGCGACGGATTACCGCAAGGGGCGCGTGCTGCTCGCGGGCGATGCCGCGCACATTCATTCTCCGCTCGGCGGCCAGGGGCTCAATCTCGGGCTTGGCGACGCGATGAACCTCGGGTGGAAGCTCGCTGCCACGATCCGCGGCGACGCACCGGCGGATCTGCTCGACAGCTACTCGCGTGAGCGGCATCCGGTGGGCGCGCAGGTGCTGGACTGGTCGCGCGCCCAGGTCGCGCTGATGCGGCCGAGTCGCAGTTCGCGCGCGCTCGAAGCCATCATCCGCGACCTGATCGCGACGTCAGACGGCGCGACCTACTTCGCCGAGCGCGTGTGGGGCGTTTCGCTGCGTTACGATCTTGGCGGCAACCATCCGCTGGTGGGCCTTAGCGCGCCCGACTTCGAGCTCGCCTGTGGCACGAAACTCGGCGAACTGCTCAGGAACGGGCGCGGCCTGCTGCTGGACTTCGATCCGCGCTCTCCTCTGCAAGCGCTTGCCGGTCGCTGGCGTGGCCGGATCGGCTATGTCGCAAGCGACGCGCGGGATCGGCTGGGCCTCGACGCCGCGCTCGTGCGCCCCGACGGCTTCGTCGCATGGGCCGCTGACACCGCCACTCACCTTGATGAAGCAGCTCAGGTCATGTCGCGGTGGTTCGGCGAACCTGATGCGCAGCCCTGACCCCTTGGGGGCCACGCGGGGTTCCACTCACGTTTCTCTTGCACCGTGTGCGGGTTCCCCGTCTCAACCGTAACGCCCCGTTAACCCTATCAGCCGTAGGGTCGTCGGGGCTCCGAATGGACGGTGGCCGGGTTTGTCGTGATGTCGTTTGCACAGAAGAAAACTACCGTCGTCCCCGTAGCCGAGGAGCGGCGGCGCTTCCAGCGCGTCAAGGTGCACCTGCTCGGCCGCTACATGCTGCCCGACCGGCGCGAGTTTCCCTGCCAGATTATCAACATGTCGCCGGGCGGCCTCGCTTTGCTGGCGCCAGGCATCGGCAATGTCGGCGACCGCGTGATCGCCTATCTCGACCATATCGGCCGGGTCGAAGGACGCATCACCCGCATCATCGACAACGGCTTTGCGATGACGATCGGCGCCACCGCGCGCAAGCGCGACAAGCTCGCCGCGCAGCTGACCTGGCTTGCCAACCGCGACATCCTCAATCTGCCCGAGGATCGCCGCCACGACCGTATCGTGCCGCGCAACCCGATCGCCCTGCTGACCCAGGAAGACGGCACGCGGATGACCTGCCGCATCATCGACCTTTCCTTGTCCGGTGCTGCGATTGCCGCCGAGAACCGCCCGCCGCTGAAATCGCTCGTGATGCTCGGGCGGGTGCAGTCCCGTGTGGTGCGAAATCTCGAGGAAGGCTTCGCGCTCGAGTTCGTTCACGAGCAATCGGCGGAAACCCTCGAAGAGAGCGTTACCGCGAGGTAAAGCGAAAAAGCGCTCAAGCCCCCCTGTTTTGGCCCGCGAAGGCGGCCACCGGTGCACCGGTGGCCGCCTTCGGCGCGTTTGGCCCGGTGAAAATCGGCGGTTAACGGCCGCAGCGTTTGACGCAACAAACCGCGCTGGCGCAGCGCTTGCCGCGTTAATGCATAAAATTTGAATCAATTGCAGTTGTTTCAAATTTTACGCGAATTCGATTCAAGTACAGTTCGAATTCGTCGCAGCTTTTACCAGTATTCGCGTCAAATCTACTTTGCGTACTTAGCGGCGGCGCAAAAGCTTTGTGCGAAACGTGGTCCCAACAAGAAGAACGGGGGCCACGATGTTTGGGTTCAGGGGACAGGGGAAAGGTTTGGCGGTTGCCGCCATTCTGTTTGCGACGTGCGTGTCGGCCAAGGCCGGCGACGTGCTCTACGCCAGCCTGGGTGATGTTGCGCGTTCGCCGATCGGCTGGGTCGAATTCTGTGCCGACAATCCGGGCGAATGCCGCGGCGGCGCGACGCAACCACGCGACATCGTGTTGTCGCAGACCGCTTGGCGGGACCTCGTACGGGTCAACAAGTGGGTCAACGAATCCATCAAGCCGATGACCGACATGGATCATTGGGGCGTGATCGAGAAATGGTCGTTGCCGACTGACGGCTACGGCGACTGCGAGGACTACGTGCTCCTGAAGCGCAAGATGCTGATGGACGCCGGCTGGCCCCGCGAGGCGCTGTTGATCACGGTGGTCCGCGACAAGAAGGGCGAAGGTCACGCGGTGCTGACGGTGAAGACCGACAAAGGCGAGTTCGTGCTCGATAACCAGAACGAGAGCATCGTCGCCTGGACCGACACTGGCTACCGCTTCGTCAAGCGGCAGTCGCAGGGCGATCCCAATGTCTGGGTCTCGCTCGGGGACAACCGCCCCGCAGTTGCAACCGCAAGCTCGCGCTGAGCAGAACAGGAAATTTCGAGTTCGCGACCCGGTCACATCCCCACCCCTCCCCGTCCAAGACCGGTTCGCGCGCGGCCAGCCTTCCCCCAAAGGCTGGCCGCACCCTTTTTGAGCGGCGTCGATCGACGCCTAGAAGAACCGCTCGAGAAACGCCGCGGTCTCGTCCGAGATGCCAACGATCTTGTTGGTGGCCTGGCGATAGAATTTGAAATTCAGTTCGGTCTCGGGCCGGCCGTCGTCCCAATCCTTGAAGCGCTTGAGCTGGTCGCGCCCGAGCGGCCGCGCTGCGGATGCGGTGCGCCTGACCGTGATGCTGACGCGCGGCGTTTGCCTGATGATGCCGATCTTGGGCGGTGTCGCTTCGGCCGACGCGACGATCGCGCGGGCGATCAGGCCGCTGCCGCCCTCGTTCTCGCTCGCGAACACGAACACGACGTCGTCGGCCGCGATGTGCTTGCCGCCATACATGGTCTTCTGCGCGGTGAAGCTGAACACCATCGCCCGTGGATTTCGGATCTCGGTCTTGATCGCAAACGCCATCGCATTCCTTCACCGGCTCGCTTTGCCATTCGCGTCGGCGGCTTGACATCCTAGCATCGGCGAGATTGAATTGAATTCAATTCAGCGAATGAGCCCACGATGGACGCGACGAGCCTGGGGACACGGGAACGGCTGCTCTCGGCAGCGCAAGCCGAGCTCATCGAGGGCCGCGGGCACCTCGAGATGCAGGCCGTCGCAAGACGGGCGCAGGTCTCGGTCGGGCTCGCCTACCACCACTTCGGATCGAAGGCCGGCCTGATCGCCGCCGTGGTCGAAGGCTTCTATGAACAACTTGATGCGGCGGCGTTCGGCGGTGCCAAGCTGTCCGCCACGGACTGGGCGGACCGGGAGAAGCAGCGGATCGGCGCCTATGTCGACTTTCACTATGATCACCCGTTTGCGCCCCTCGTGATCGGACCGCTCAGCCGCGCGCCCGAGGTGCTCGATGTCGAGACCGCCTTCACCGGCCGGCAGCTTGCAGCCGGCGCCCGCATGCTCGAGGCGGCCCAGCGCGACGGGATCGTGTCCGCTGGCATCGACCCTCACCTCACCATCGCGCTGATGATCGGCGGCATCCGCCAGGCGCTGATCGGCGCGCTCATGAGCGAAAGACGGCCTGATCCGGCAAGGCTGACCGGCGACATCTGGGCCTTCATGGCCGCCGCGTTGGGCTTGCCTGCCAAACCCCTGTCCGCGCGGCCAAGAACCATGCGGCGCAGCCGCAGCTAAGCTTCAGCCAGAACCCGAACATCGATGGCCATCTTGTTCAATCCGCACGATTTTCACGCTCCGCAATCGTCCTACAGCAAGCCGGATCTGCTGCGCTCGAGCGAAGGCGGCTATTTCGGCCCGGGCAATGCGCAGCTGCCGGCACCGCCGATGCTGATGATGGACCGCATCACCGAGATCAGCCTGGACGGAGGCGCATTCGGCAAGGGCCATGTCGCCGGCGAACTCGAGATTGCGCCGGATCACTGGTTCTTCGCCTGTCACTTTGCCGCCGACCCCGTGATGCCCGGATGCCTCGGCCTCGACGCCATGTGGCAGATCATCGGCTTCTGGCTCGGCTGGTCGGGCTCGCCGGGCAAGGGCCGCGCGCTCGGGGTCGGCGAGGTCAAGTTCAGGGGGCACATCACGCCGGATGTCAGGCTGGTGCGCTATGAGGTCGACATACGCCAGGCCAGGCGCGGCCGGCTGGTGCTGGGCATCGCCGACGGCCGGGTGCTCGCCGACGGCGCTTGCGTCTATCTGGCAAAGGATATGAGGGTCGGCCTGATCGCGCCCAGAGGCTGAATTCGGGAGCTTGAATTCGGATCGGCCAGAGGCCGATCGGCGCCTCGAGCAGGCCGAGCAGCGCGGCCGAAGATTAACATGTGATACAAATTTCGCTGCTGCCGCAGTGGTCTACACACCCCCCGGTTTTGCCCGCGCCGAGGTTTGTGCTATTTCGAACCTTTCAATTGATGTCCGGTTGTTGGTCGCATGGTCGAACTTGCCCCCCGGAATTCACAAGCCAGCAGCCTGATTGGCGTGCAGCCGATCGCGATCGGCGCCGTGGTGCTGGTGCTCGTGCTGTTCGGGATCGGCTCGATCGCGCTGTGGCGCGCCTTCACCGGCAACGTGCCGGAGACCGACCGCATGGTCGCCGCGCGTCAGTTGCAGGCGCGGACCGCGCAGGTCTCCGAGGCCCTGGTGGAAAAGACCAAGGGGATGGAGGTGACCCAGCAGGAATCCATCGACCAGCTGCAGGAGGTGCAGGACCAGCTGCAGACCATGCGCAAGCAGTTCGCCTTGCAGGCGGCCGATGCGAAGAGGCTCTCCGACCAGGTCGCCGCGCTGACTGAACAGGTCGAGGGCTTGCGCCAATCGCTGGCGAGCGCGCAGGCCAACGAGCCGGCCGCCGAGCCCGCGCCGCGCAAGCGCTCAAAGGCCACCCGTAGCGCCAACCGGAAGCGCCACCGGTCGCGCGGTTGATGCCCTCGGAAGCCCACCCCACGCCAGGTGACCAGCCATAAAAATGCGCCAAATCCCCAGCAAGATCATCATCTAACGGGGAACTTTCGGGCTCGACGGCTGCCGGCAGCGGCCGATCATGAGTGCCCGTTACCGTGAATTAATCCGGACTTTGTGAACTGGTTCACATATCGGCCTTCGAATCCGAGTCATCTTCGAATGACCGGATGGCGTGAGCCGATTTCAATATCCGGGGCTGGCAAGGTCGTTGACGGTATACTACGTCGACGGCCTTGTTTTTTGGGCCCTTGAATCCCACTCGGGACCGCCCACCGAGAAAGCACCCTCGCCGCGCGAAAGATGCAGACCGGCTGAAGGAATACGGCGTGCTCGGCTGACGGCTCTGCGTGCGCAGCATCGCGGCGGCCAAGGCCGCGGCGAACGGCACCGCCGCCTATTTGGCGCGATCGCCTCTCTGGCGCAGCCGCGCAAGCTTCGGCTCGAGCTCGCGGAGCATGTAGATCAGTGCAACGGCAAGGCTCGCAACAACCACCATGAACAGCAATGTCAGGTCAGGAATGGTCAGCATCTCTGATGTCCTCTGGGCCCGGCTTCAATCGCAGCCGGGCCATTTGTTTTCGCGACGCGGTCACGCACGGACTGCTGCAAGGCGGTGCAAGCTGCATACCAGTGCGCGACCCAACGCGGCGGCCGGGCGTCGAAACGCCGGCCGCGCCGATCATTGCAAGACCATCAGCATGGCGACCGAATGGAGCGGCCATGCTTGAGCGAATGGCTCAATTGCAAACCTGCACCGGCCGAACGCGCCAGCCATACGGTGTCATCACGCCGCGGCGCACGACGTAACAGCCGCCGTAACCGTAGCCGTAGCCATCGTCATAGCCGTAGCCGGCGTCATAGCCGTAGCCGGCGTAGTATGGATTGCCGTAGTAACCGTCATAGTAATCGTAGGCGCCGTAGCCCAGCCCGAAGCCGACCGCTGCCGCCGCGAGCGGATAGCCCCAGCCGCGCCGATAGAAGCCGCCGTTCCAGCCGCCACCACGCCAGCCTCCGCCGTGCCAGCCGCGGCCGGCCCAACCGCCTCCGATCGCAGCCGACCGGAAGCCACCGCCGATCGCAGCCGACCGGAAGCCACCGCCGCCGCCCATGGCCCGGAATGCGGCGCCGCCGCCGTGGAAGCCGCCAAAACCGCCGCCGCCGCGGAAGCCGCCACCACCATGAAAGCCGCCGCCACCGAAGCCACCGCGTGCCGACGCAGCATCGACGGTGAACAGACCGACCGAGGCCGTCGCCAGCAAGGCAATCATCGTTTTACGCAACATCACCCGTTACTCCTTCTTTCAAAGGCTTCTCTTCAAGCCTCCTCCGCCGCGTCCTGCGCATGCTAGCCCAATCTAGGACCGCGGCTTCCACCGCGCGGCTATGTCGCGCTCACATCTGCGCGACCCGCGTTCATCGAAGCGCGGCCGTCAGAGATTAACAGCCGCGGCAGATGCCTCGCGTACGGCGGTCGACTTTTTCGTTCTCGTCGGCAATGGCCTTGTCGACGCTCTCGGTCGTCGTTGCCGAGCCGGTGGTAACGCCTCTGCCGGTGTTGGGACCGCCGAAGGATTGCGCGGTCCCGGCGCTGTTGGTCCCGGCTGGCGGTGACGTGGCTTGCGGCGATGTCGGGCTGGCTGACGAGGGGCTGCCGGTCCCGGCGCCGCTCCCGGTACCTTGGGCGACGGTAACCGCGGGCGCCAGCACAATCGCGATTGTCGCGAGCGCGGTGGTGACAGATAATTTGCGCATGGCAATTCTCCCTTGCGGACGTCAACGGGTCCGCAAAACGCCGGTTCCCGCAGGCGTTGGAGCAATACAGTTTGGGAGCAATGCAATTTGCGCAAGCTGATCGAGTTTGACGACGACACTTTCGACAAGCTGAAGCAGCTCGGGCGCGACCGGATGGCGACCTTGCAGGAGCTCGCCGACGAAGCTTTCGCCGACCTGCTCAAGAAGCACGGCATCCCGATCGACCTGAAGGATGCGCTGCGCAAGAGCGCAAGACTTCAGGAAACAACAAGACTTCAGGAAGCAACAAGACTTCAACAGGCAACGAGACCGCAAAGCGCAGCGAAGCCTCGCCCCGCCGCACCGAACGCCGCGCGCAAGCGCGGCCGCAAGCGCTGAAGCTTCAGCCGATCTTCTTCAGTCCCGTTTTGTATTGCGGACCCCTGATGGCGTAGGACTTCGCCGGCCGCGACAGCGCTTCGGCCTGCGCCGCGTCAAGCGTACGCACCACACGCGCGGGCGCACCGATGATCAGGGAATTTTCCGGAAACTCCTTGCCCTCGGTGATGACGGAGCCGGCACCGACCACGCTGCCGCGCCGGATCCGCGCGCCGTTCATCACGATCGATCCCATCCCGATCAGCACGCCGTCTTCCAGCGTGCAGCCGTGCACGATCGCATTGTGGCCGATGGTGACGTTGTTGCCGATGCTGAGGGGAAAGCCGGGATCGACGTGCAGGGTGGAATTGTCCTGAACGTTGGAGCCCTCGCCGATCTCGATCCACTCATTGTCGCCGCGCAGCACGGCGCCGAACCAGACGCTCGCGGCGGACTTGAGGCGGACCTTGCCGATCACAACGGCATTGTCGGCGATGAAGTAGCTGCCGTCGGCGGGAAGATCGGGCGCCTGCCCGTCGAGTTCGTAGATCGCCATTGAGGTCTCCCTGGAGCGTTTTCGAGCGAAGTGGACACCGGTTCGCGTGAAGAAAACGCGTCGAAACGAAAATCCAGAGCTTCGGCTTCTGATTCAATCAGAACCGAAGCTCTGATCGCAGGAGACCTTGGCACGGCGGCCGACATGGTTTCAAGCAAGCGCGACCGTGATCGGCCGCGGATCATAATCGGATCAGGCCAGCACGCCCGCAGCGCGCAGCGTCATCATGAAGAAGGTGCCCGACATCAGGCTCCAGAAGCCGGAGATGACGGTTGCCATCATCACGAATTCAAAGCGACGGCGCTCGATGCGTGCCCCGCGCAGCGTGTTGCGCATGATGATGAACGGTGCGGCGAAGACGAGGAACGGGACCGCGGCGAAGGTCTTCGGCGCCACGCCCTCCTGCAGCAGGCCGAAACCGGCCGGGCGCTCCGCCATCGCCTGGTAACCGCTGGCCAGTGCGCCCGCGAGCGCAAAACCGATCAGGAGCGAGAACAGGGAATTCAAGGTATCGGGCGACATCGGAACTTCCGCTACGCAACAGGCCACCCGCCCTGCTTCGCAGAATTGGCAGCCGGCCGCCACATCATCCTTAAGGAAAGGTTAACCGGACCCGTCAGGCGTAGCGTTTGCGCATGGCCATTTGGTCCCGGATTCCATTGGAATCGTACGGAAATTCCCCGCCACGTGGCATATTCGGCAGATGATTCGGCCCCTCTCGACCTGATCTCTGCCTCGCTCATGACGCTTCTCTCGACCGCCCAGCATCTCGCCCGCGACACCCGCCGCAACCCGCGCGCGCATCTCGTTCCGATCATCGCCTCGGCGGTGATCGCGGCCGGCGCGGTTGCGCTCGTCGCCTATCTGCTGTGGCCGACCTACACGACCATCCCGCCGAGCGATCCGTCGCGGCTGCCGGTGAGCGTCGGCGGCGCGCTGTTCAACGTGCCGACCATGGCCGTGCGCATGAAGATCCAGCGCCACTCCGGGCCGCAGGAGCGCGTCGATTTGAGCTTCCTCTATCCGTCGCTGGAGGCGCCTGCCGCGCCGAAGCACTACAGCGCCGATACGGTCGAGGACAAGGTGCAGCCGATAGACAGGATCTTCGTGTCGATCGCGGCGCACCACGATTCACTCGCGCCGGACATGCGCCTGCGCACGATCTATCCGCGCTATCTCGACGAGCGCGCAAACACCGACGACGGCCTGACGGCGCGCGCGTTCCGCGACGGCACGCCCTATGGCGGCGAGGAGCTGTTCACGGCGAGCGAGCCGCAGCTGACCGCGCGCTGCACGCGCGATACCTCGACGCCCGGCATGTGCCTGAGTGAGCGGCGCATCGACGGCGCCGACCTGACCTTCCGCTTTCCGCGTAGCTGGCTTGCGCAGTGGCGCGACATCGCCACCGCGATGAACCGTCTCTCCGCGCAGATGCACAGCGCGAGGGGATGACCACCTCCCCGTCACCGCGCGCCCCGGAGCATTCGATAGCGGCGCCGGTCGATCCGTATTGCCTTTATCGGCTCGCTGGACTAAGAGTTGTCTAGGGGAAATACGGTCTCCCCTTGAGGCTTCGGTCCAAGACTGTGCAACGCTCGACTAGTCGAGGGCATGTGCACATGGGCGAAAGCAAGCCTCCAGTTCCTTCCAGCCAATTTGCCTTGCAGTCTGCATTTGCGCGGGCTTCGGAAGACGTCGATCCCTACCTCCGCATGGTCAGACGAACTCGTCGCCGGCCAACCGCAACATTGGTCCGGGTCAACTCGGCTTGGCCGCGACAACCGCGCCGATCAATCTCTGATCGCCGTCTGCTACCGGAACGGAACGAAAATCCGGGATGGAGTCCTCATCGCGCTACGCGCAAGGAGGATCGCGGGATTCGACCAAGTGTCCCCGTCCGGTCGAGCCTCCCGTTCAAGCGGCCGGGCTTTTCGAATGATCGACGCCTGGCAAGGTCGCATTTCACGACATCCGCACAGTGGAATTTTCGATCCGACGGGAGCCTAGAAATGCCTCATCCCCAACAACGCATGGCCATCGCCGCGGTTACGCTGCTTCTCCTGGGAGTGAATGACATGCCGAGCCACGCAATTGGATTTGAGAATGCCCAGATCGGCGTTGCGCCGGCGGGCTGGACCGCCACCGTCACAGGGTCTGGCGATGCAAGATGGACGGTCGAAACCGATGCGACGGCGCCGTCGAAGTCGAAGGTGCTCAAACAATCCGGCCGAGCGACCTACCCGCTGCTATTGAAGGACGACACCAACATCAAGGACGGCTTTGTCGAGGTCAAGTTCAAGGCTGTCGCGGGCTCGCAGGACCGCGCCGCCGGCATTGTTTGGCGAGCGAAGGACGCGAACAACTACTACGTGACCCGCGCCAATGCACTCGAGGACAATGTCGTGTTGTACAAGACAGTGAACGGCGTCCGAAGCCCGCTCGACATCGTCGGCCGAAAGGGAGGCTACGGAATCAACACCAAGGTGCCGTCCAACAACTGGCACACGCTGCGTGTCGACTTCAAAGCTTCGCACTTCATTGTATCTTTCAACGGCAAACAATTGTTCGAGGTGGAGGATTCCACATTTGGCGATGCAGGCAAGGTGGGGCTTTGGACCAAGGCCGACAGTGTGACGCTATTTGATCAAATCACCTACGGAGAAGCCAAATAGGTAAGCTGGCGTTCAGTGGGTGACCGCCCAATCAGCAAGCTCGGGGATTCGCACCCTCCCCATCAGATGGGACCATCCATCCAAGTGTGCGTCACCTCATTTTTGGGGAACGACCGGTGGATGGAACGAGTCTTGTTCTTTTTGTTATTGCCGCTTTTGCCGGCGGGTTCGTCAGCGGCTTTTCGGGATTTGCGATGGGGCTCGTCGTGTCGGGTGTGTGGCTGCACATCGTCACGCCGGTGCAAACCGCGGCACTGATCGCGGGTTACGGCCTGCTGACGCAGGGCTACGGCATCCTGAAATTGCGTCAGGCGTTCAACTGGCACGCGATCTGGCCGTTGTCAGTTGGCACGACGATCGGCATCCCGGCCGGTGTGGTGCTGCTCACCTATCTCAGCGCGGTCCATCTGCAATTCGGTGTCGGCGCATTGCTGGCACTCTACGCGATCTACAGCCTGACACGGCCGGCGTTCAGGCCGGTGAAGATCGGGGTCGCACCGGACATCGCGATCGGTCTCGTCAACGGATTGGTCGGCGGACTCACCGGGCTGGGTGGCGTTGTCTCGACCATCTCGTGCCAATGGCGCGGCTGGACGAAGGACGCGCAGCGCGCGGTGTTCCAGCCGGTCCTGTTCGCCGCCTTTGTGGTGATCTCGATTTCGATGGGCGTTACCGGCGCCTTCACGACGGAAACCGTCAAACTGTACGGGCTGGGTCTGCCATTCCTTCTCGCCGGCCTCTGGAGTGGCTTCACGCTGTACGGAAAGATCGATGACGAGATGTTCCGCACCGTGGTGTTGATACTATTGCTGCTCGCCGGCCTGTCGCTGATCGTGCCCGCATTGGCTTGACGCGGTACCTCACTCACGTTCTTGAAGCTGGCGACCGGTGCGGCCAGATCCGTCGATCCGCGCCGCGCGCACCAACGGGCTCCGGCGCTCAAGCGACGGAGCCGGCCGGCAACGCTGCTGTTCAGCCCTACTCGGCCAGATCCTCTTCCAGGATCGCCATCTGGAACTGGAACGAGCGATCGTCGTCCTCGTCGTCGACGAACAGCACGCCGATGAACTCCTCGCCGATATAGACCTCGGCCGAGTCATCCTTCTTGGGCCGCGGCACCACGCGGATCTTGGGATTGCTGAACACGCGTTTGAGATACGCGTCGAGCTTCCTGACTTCCTGAACGTCCACGGCCGTCTCCAATCGGGTCGATGATTTTCGGGGGAGTTTTAGGACGAGACGGCAAAGATCGCCAGAGCCTTTTCAGGCTTTGGCGACGTGATGTTGCGCACACGACTCTTGTTTGGGCACGTTTTCGCCGCGATCAGAAAGCGAGTGAAATCAAAGCCCGATCGCGCCGAGCATCTGGTCCATGGTGCGCGACGGCTCGGCACAGCCGGCCTCGCCGACGATTTTCGCCGGCACGCCCGCGACCGTGACGTTGTGCGGCACCGGCTTGACCACGACCGAGCCGGCCGCGATGCGCGCGCAATGACCGATCTCGATATTGCCGAGGATCTTGGCGCCGGCGCCGATCAGCACGCCGTGGCGGATCTTCGGATGGCGATCCTCGTTCTCCTTGCCGGTGCCGCCGAGCGTGACGCCATGCAGAATCGAGACGTCGTCCTCGATGACCGCCGTCTCGCCGCAGACGAAACCGGTGGCATGATCGAGGAAGATGCCGCGGCCGATCCTGGCGGCCGGGTTGATGTCGGTCTGGAACACCGCCGAGGAGCGGCTCTGCAGATAGAAGGCAAAATCCTTGCGGCCCTTCTGATAGAGCCAGTGCGCGAGACGATGGGTCTGCAGCGCGTGAAAGCCCTTGAAGTAGAGCAAGGGATCGATGAAGCGCGAGGTCGCGGGATCGCGGTCATAGACGGCGACGAGATCGGCGCGAAACGCGTTGCCGATATCGGGCTCATCGCGCAGTGCCTCGCCATAGGTCTGGCGGATCAAATCGCCCGACAGCGCGGCGTGATCGAGCCGCTCGGCAATGCGATGGACCACCGAATCTTCCAGCCGCTCATGATGCAGCACGGTCGCATAGATGAAGGATGCGAGCTCCGGCTCGCGCCGCAGGATGTCCTCCGCCTCGCCGCGGATTCGATCCCAGATCGGATCGAGCGCCGCGAGCTTGCTCGCCTGCGGATTGACCTGATGAACTGCCATAGCTGCTCTCGCAATTCGGTTGTTCTGATGTGCGTTATAGCACGATGGACCCAGCGCGTCCCGGGATGGCTCAGTACGGTAAACCCCAGCCGAACACCCCCGGGCCGGCGTCTAGGGGAATTGGTCGGGATTTTGCCGAAATCAAGCCGTGCTTCTGCAACTATTGGCGGATTTCGTCCCCAGTGTGGTTTTGGGCATGGTCGGCCCCAATAATAGGGGGAAACATCATCAATACCCAGAGTTTAGGTGCCCGCCTGACCGATGCACGGTCGGTCTGGATCGCGACCATTGCCATCCCCCTCCTCCTGCTCGCCCCTGCCTTCTGGAACGGCTATCCGCTGCTCCAATGGGATACCGGCGGCTATCTGGCGCGCTGGTATGAGGGCTACCTGGTGCCGAGCCGGTCCACTGTGTTCGGCATCTACCTCCATGTCGGCGAGACATCGGATTTCTGGCTCAACCTCGGCATCCAGACCCTGGCGACGCTATGGATCCTGCAGCTGACGCTGCGCGTGCTCGGCCTCGCCCGGCCGGTCCGGCTGATCGCGATCAGCCTCGCGCTGACCGCAACCACCGCTTTGCCCTGGCTGGACAGCATGCTGCTGACCGACATCTTCGCCGGCCTTTCGGTGCTCGCGCTCTTCATCCTGATCCTGCACGGCGAACGGATTTCGACGCTGGAGAAGGCGGTGCTGTTCGGGTTCATCGCGTTTTCCGCCGCCACGCACAGCGCGACGCTGGCGGTGCTGCTCGGCCTGTGCTGCGTCGGCTGGATGCTGCGTCCGTGGCTCGGGCGGCGCATCCCGGTCGCGAGCCTCGTACAAGGCAGCCTGACCACCGTCGCCGGCGCGGCGATGCTGCTGGCGGCGAACTTTGCGCTGTCCGGACAGCTGGCCTGGACGCCCGGCGGCTATGGCGTCGCCTTCGGCCGCATGCTGCAGGATGGCATCGTCGCGCAATATCTGCACGATCATTGCGCGACGGAGAAGCTGAAGCTCTGCCCCTATCGTGACGAGTTGCCGCCGACCGCCGACGACTTCCTGTGGGGCCACAGCATGTTCAACGCGCTCGGCCGCTTCAAGGGACTGAATGACGAGATGGGCTACATCGTGCTGCGCTCGCTCGCCGAATATCCGGAATGGCAGGCCAAGGCAGCGCTGACGGCAACCGCAGACCAGCTCATGCATGTCGCGACCGGAGAAGGCTCCAATGGCTGGATCCCGCATACCTACGGCATCATCGAGCGCTACATTCCCAAACAAATCGCGCCGATGCGCGCGGCGCGGCAGCAACGCTGGCACCTCGACTTCACCGCGATCAACCACATCCACGTGCCGGTCGCGCTGGGCTCGATGCTGCTGGTCGTCATCCTGTTCGGCCGCGGCCTGTGGCAGCGGCGGCTCGACGATCTGACGCTGCTGGCGGGCACGGTCACGCTCGCCTTGCTCGGCAATGCCTTTGTCTGCGGCGTGATCTCGGGACCGCACGACCGCTACGGCGCGCGCATGGTGTGGGTCGCGACCTTCGTGGTGCTGATCGCGGCCGCGCGCGCCTTCGCCAAAGATGAAGCCGACGATCTATTTTCGCCGCGACAGGAAGTCGATGACCCCGGTCTTGTAGACCTTGTCGCCGACCGCCCGCATGTGATCGCGGTTCGGAATGTCGAGCACCTCCGACCCCGGAATGATCCGGCCGAGCGCTGACGCCGAGCCCGCGATCTCGTCCTTGCTGCCGACCGCGATCGAGACCGGCACGCGGATGCCGGCCGCCTCCTCGCGCGTCATCAGGCGGCGCGAACCGCGCAGGCAGGCGGCGAGCGCGCGGCGGTCGGAGCGGGTCTGGTCGGCAAAGGCGCGGAAGGTACGGCCGACCGGGTCGGTGACATCGTCGAGCGACGCCGCCTCCAGCGCCAGCGCGACCGTCTCGCCGGGGCCGCCGCCCTCGATCAGTCCGATGCCGATCCCGCCAAGGATCGCCGAGCGCACCCGATCGGGATTCTCTCGCGCCAGGATCGCCGTCATCCGCGAGCCCAGCGAATAGCCCATGATGTCGGCGCGCGTGATTCCGAGATGGTCCATCAGCGCGATCACGTCGCTGGCCATGGTCGCGATCTCGTACTGCGCGGCATCGTAGAGCTTGGCGGATTCGCCGTGGCCGCGATTGTCGAGCGCGATCACGCGACGGCCGGCCTTGACCAGATCCGACACCCAGGTCGGGTAGATCCAGTTGACGTTCTTGCTCGAGGCAAAGCCGTGCACCAGCACGATCGGTTCGCCCGCGCCTTCGTCGATATAGGCAATTTCAACATCGCCGTGATGGAAACTCGGCATCATCCATTCCGTTTCTTCTTGGGATTTGCGACAGGCGATCGCAAGCCTAACCCTGGGCGGGCATACTCGCCAAGGTAGGCTGAGCGGCCATCTGCCGCTTCAGGCGCAGCGCCTTGCTTCGTCTGAGCCACCAGGCGGTGGCCCGTTCGGTGGTGGCCTTGATCGACGACAGGAAGCCGAACAGCGCCAGCAGCGCGCCGAACAGCCACATGGTCAGATTGAATGCGCCGGCGGCCAGCAGCAGCGCACCGCGGCCGAGCAGCTTCAGGATCGCACGGGTCTGGCCGCCCTTCGCCTCGGCGATCCGCGCCGCCCGCGCGATCTCCTTCGGGTTCTCGGCGACCTTCAACGTATCCCGCGCAGCGCGAACCCCCGCCGCTTCGCCGATGCGCCCGACGTCCTTGGCGACGCGCACCAGCGCGCCGGCCTTCTCGGCGCGGAAGGCCGCGCGGATCGCGGTTGCGGTTTGCACCGGCCGCAGCACCGAGCCGGATACGACCGCCTCGCGCAGCGCGGGCTGGTCGACCACCTCGCGGGTCGAACGCCCGGCCCATTCGATCATCCCCTCGCTGAGCCGCCCGGCCTTGCGCGTATCCTTGACCAGCGTCAGCCCGGCGCGCAGCGGCCCGGCGCCGCCGACCGACACATAGGTGGCCGCGGTCACCGCAAGCCCGGCGGCCGCAAGGCCGAGCACCAGCTGGTCGGTGTCCTCGCCCATCACGAGGTGCTTGCCCTCGCGCACGACGTCCCTGACATCGCCGAATACGAACAGGTCGCCGGCGACCGTGCCGGACAGGCTTGCGACATCGTCGGCATTGCCGGTCACGAGGCCGGTGGCGAAGCCTTTGGCGAAATGCATGGTGGATGATTGCTCGGCGCGCGCGTCATCGACGCGCTTAGTAAGATCATCACCGAGCGCGATGTTCTTCTCGCCGGCGAGTTCGACAAAGCTGGCCGCAAGGTCGGCATCGCCGGAGGCCAGCGCCGCCTCAATATTGTCGGAGATCAACGCCGGGTTGTTGCGCAGAACGGAATTGAGCCTGATGTCGGCGAGCGCAGCGGGATCCTCCCGCGCCGCCAGCACGGTGCCGGCGTCACGGGCGTGCGGCCAAATAGCCGCGCCCACGGCAGCACTTGCTGCCACGCCGACCACCGCCAAGCTGACGCGCACCCGATTCATTCCGCTAAAACCTCTAGTTTTATTCGCCTTGGAGATAGTGTGCCGTTTTTGCGACACAACGGCTCCGACCAAAGGAGGGCTTCTCTGGGACGACAAGATTGTGTCGAATTTGCATGAGCAAATGAGCCATCGGGGCTCTAGGAATCAACTGTTCCCGCCAGTATGGTGCGCGGCATTTCGCGATGCCGCATGCTGTTGATTGCGTCTGCCCATCGTTGCCATCAAGGTGAGAATATGTCCGACCACGTCGTCCCGCACTTCCATAACGATGCCGGTGTCTCGGTGATCGAAATCGGATCGCAGGAGTTCATGTGCGTCGGCGCCAACCCGCCGTTCGACCACCCGCACGTGTTCCTCGACCTCGGTAACGACAGCGAGATCATCTGCCCGTACTGCTCGACGCTCTATCGCTTCGCGTCCGACCTCGCGGCCGGCGAAGCGCGGCCGCCGGAATGCGTGCTGAAAGACAAGGTCGCCTGACCGCTCCGTGGCGCTGACGCGAACCGTCATCGTTGCAGGCGCCGGGATCGGAGGACTGACGGCGTCGCTGACACTGGCGGCACAGGGCTTTCGCGTCGTCGTGCTGGAGAAGGCCGAACGGCTCGAGGAAGCCGGCGCCGGCATCCAGCTCTCTCCCAACGCCAGCCGCATCCTGGTCGAGCTCGGGCTCAAGGAACCGCTTGCGCAGCGCGCGGTCACGCCTGAATCCGTCAACATCCTGAGCGCGCGGGCCGGTGGCGAGATCGCACGGATGCCACTTGGCCAAGCCGCCGAGTTCCGCGCCGGCGCACCCTATTGGGTGATCCACCGCGCCGATTTGCAGGCCGCGCTGCAGGCCGCCGTCAACGACCATCCCGATATCGATCTGCGGCTCGGCTGCCAGTTCGAGGATGTGACCAAGCATGCCAGAGGCCTCACGGTCGTCCAACGCCGCGGCAATACACGGCAGGAGGAATTGGCCGTTGCGCTGATCGGTGCCGACGGCATCTGGTCGTCGGTGCGCGGGCATTTGTTTCCGGATGTACGGCCGCAATTCTCCGGCCTGATCGCCTGGCGCGGCACGCTGGACGCCACCGCCCTGCCGCATGAATACACCGCACCGCGCGTGCAGCTCTGGATGGGACCGGACGTGCATCTCGTCGCCTATCCCATCTCGGCCGGACGCCAGATCAACGTGGTCGCGATCGTATCGGGCACCTGGAACCGGCCGGGCTGGAGCGAGCCCGGCGACATCAACGAGATCAAGGGTGCATTCGCCACCGCGCGCTGGCCCGCGACGGCGCGGATGCTGATCGGCGCGGTCGACGGCTGGCGCAAATGGGCGCTGTTCACCCTGCCCGACATCGGCCGCTGGAGCGAAGGCGCGGTGACGCTGCTCGGCGATGCCGCGCATGCGATGCTGCCGTTTGCCGCACAAGGCGCCGGCATGGCGATCGAGGATGCGGCCGTGCTCGCCAAGGCCTTGAGCGAGAGCACCGGGGAAAACACCGCAGGCATTCCCGCCGCGCTGAAGCGCTACGCACGGGTGCGGCGCGGACGCGTATTGAAAGTGCAGCGCCTGGCGCGACAGCAGGGCCGCATCTATCATTTGGGCGGACCGGCGGCGATCGCGCGCGATCTGGCGATCCGCGCCATCGGTCCGGAGCGCATGTTGGCGCGGCAGGACTGGATCTACGACTGGCGCGCCTGAGCTCGGCCAACCGTCTCGTTCTGGAAACGCCGGCCTAGTGGACGAGGCCCCGTGGCGCGCGCGGGCCCTTCGCCGCCGGCGTGGGAGCAGCGGGGGCAGCGGCCGCAGGCGTGTCCGGCGTGCTTTCATGGCACCTGCCTTTGCGCCAGGCCTCATCCGCCAGCTTCTGCTGGGAGTGGATCGAGATCAACTCGTTGCGATAGACCATCTCGGAGACGACAGTCCCGCCGACGCCGGTCTCCGCCTTGGCCATCAATTTTTCCTGATCCGCCGCGCGGGTCTTGAGATTGCTGCGCTCGTTCTCGAGCTGCTTGCAATCATAGAGCTCATATTTGGCGGGATCGGCGAATGCCGACGGCACGCTGTCGCCGATCTGCGCGCAGCCGGAAACGCCCGCGGCCGAGGCGAGCAGCGCGATGACGGCCGCCGCGCGCGGCAGCTTCGGGCGGCGTGGGAAACGAACAGACATTCAGCTTTCTTAACCGGACAGTGTTGAGATTGCCTAAAGCAGCCACCGGTGTCCGGATTGAGGCTCAATCGCGGCGGCGCGCTGCTTATCCCAATGCTCGGCCGCCGAGGCAAATGGAATTGCGGGCGGCCGCTTAAGCCTTTGAAAGCTCACCTGTTAGCACTGGATAATGACAATTCCACTCCGCGCCCAAACGCGCTAGAAATCGGCGCGCCTGGCGCAACGCGGACGTGGCGGAACTGGTAGACGCAAGGGACTTAAAATCCCTCGATGGCAACGTCGTGTGGGTTCGAGTCCCACCGCCCGCACCAGCCTTCGCATGCCGTGCACGGACCCACCAGGCGGGCCAGCATCGCGATGCTCGCCGCCTCGTGTTTTCCGGCTGTGGCGTGGTTCACACGCCGCGATCGCTGACCATCGTAGTCTTCCCGCATTGGAAATTCCGGCCGCTCATTTCGCGGCCGTCGCATTGCGAAATCAATTTGGTCGGAGATCGGCGATGGAGATTGCAAACTGCAATCGGATTGCAAACTGCAATCGGATTGCGAAGAGCAATCGGATTGCGACCGGTATTGGACCGACGCAGCTCACGAGCTTGTCGAGCCCGAGCAGTATGAGACCAGACCACGGCGATTAGCGGTCGCCGGTTCGGAACTCATGCACTGGATATTCGTTGTCATGCCGCAATTGGAGCATGACGATGCCGAACGACGATCCATCCGCGCAGCGCGCAACCGAACAATGCGATCAGCGCAAGGAGCGCCCCTCCCCGCCGCACAGCGCGCCACCAGGCGGGCCACCGCTTAGCGACGGATTGGAGCAGCTTCGCGACAGCCACACCTGACAAGCGACAGCGAAAAGAAAAAGAAAAATGGCCGGGACAAGTCCCGGCCATTCGTTTTGCGTTGAGCCGCAAGCTTATTCGGACTTGTCGATATTCCAGAAGATCGGCGTCGCCGGGCCGTCGAGCACGCCGGTGAGCGACTTCCGCCAGGCGCTCGGAATGGTGTACTGGCCGAGCGGAACGTAGATCACCTGATCGTAGGCCTCGGTCTGGATTTCGGTGGCGATCTTCTTCTTTTCCTCAGCCGAGCCGGCGCGTGCGAATTTGTCACGCAGCTCCTCGATCTTCGGGTCTTCGGCCCAGCCGAACCAGCCGCCATTCTTGCCGCGCCCGGTGATCGACGCGTTGACGATCGGATCGGAGACGTCGGCCGCGACCCAGTTGGTGAAGAACATGTTCCAGCCGCCTTCCTTCGGCGGCTTCTGGCTGGCGCGGCGGGTCACCACGGTCTGCCAGTCGGTGGCCTGCAGGTCGACCTTGAAGCCGGCCTCGCGCAACTGCTGCGCGGCCACGACCGGCTGGGCCTTCAACGTCGTGACGTCGCCCGGCGCCATGATCACCACGGGGGTGCCGTCATAGCCGGACGCGGCGAGCGCCTTCTTGGCTTCCGCGAGGCCGTTGCCCTTCACCAGCGTTTCGGCCCCGACGTCGGTCTCGAGCGGCGTGCCGCAGACGAAGAAGGCGCCGCAGATCTTCTGGTACTTGGCGTTGCCGACCAGCGCGTCGAGCACGTCCTTCTGGTTCATCGCCAGGAACGCAGCCCGGCGCACCTTCGGATTGTCGAACGGCGGATAGAGGAAGTTCATGCGTCCGAGGGTCTGGAAGCCGAACTTGTTCAGGACGTCGATCTTGAGATCCGGATTGGCTTCGAGCACCGGCAGCATGTCGAACGGAAGGTTCTCCATGAAATCGATGTCGCCGGATTGCAACGCGTTCACCGCGGTCTGTGCATCGGCCATCGTGACCCACTCGACGCGGTCGACCTTGACGACCTTGCCGCCCGCGGTCCAGCTCGCCGGCTCCTTGCGCGGCACGTAGTCCTTGTTCTTCTCATAGACCGCCTTCACGCCCGGCTGGAATTCCGCCTGCACGAATTTGAACGGTCCGGAGCCGATCTGTTCCGGGATCGGCTTGTCCGGCGGCGTCTCGGCAAGACGCTTCGGCATCATGAACGGCACGCGCGACGACGGCTTGCCGATCGATTCCAGCACGAGGCCGTAGGGTTCCTTCAGCTTCAGCGTGATGGTCTTGGCGTCGGTCGCCTCCAGGCTCGCGACGAAGTCCATCAGCTTCTGGCCCATGCCGTCGACCTTGCCCCAACGCTGCAGCGAGGCGACGCAGTCTTCCGCGGTGACCGGCGCGCCGTCGTGCCACTTCAGGCCGTCGCGCAGCGTGAACGTATAGGTCAGCTTGTCGTCGGAAACTTTCCAGTCCGCCATCTGCGGCTGGATCTTGAAATTGGAATCCGTCGCCAGCAGCGTGTCATAGATCATGTAGCCATGATCGCGGGTGATGTAGGCCGTGGTCATGATCGGATCGATGACGCGCAGATCCGAGTGCATCACCGCGGTGATGGTCTTGCCCGCAGCCATCGCCTGCGGTGCGAATGACAATTCCTGCGGCGCGAACGACAGCGCGAGCGCCGTCAACGCGGCCGCTAGCGTGCGGTGTTTCCAACGCGAGATAGGGAACATGCAATCTCTCCTGACGTGTAACTGGTCAAAGCCGGCTTATTCGTTATGCATGCGGTTCGTTATTTAGGCGAACTAACATGCTGTATGGCTTGTGAAATCGAGACTTGCACCAAGCGCCAAGCGCGTCAATCGGTTTCAGGCCGCATCGGACGTACACAAACGAATGAGGCCGCACGCCAGATTTTGGCTTTACAAAATCGTCGGCTGAGATTTTCGTAACGCCGCGCGATGCCGGCGCCGTCAGAACAACAAGAGAGAAAAACGATGAACCCAGCCAATCTCCCCTTTGATTCCGAAACGATGCTGCAGGGCCTGCGCAGCTGGGTGGAATGCGAAAGCCCGACCTGGGACGCGGCCGCGGTCGAGCGCATGCTCGATCTCGCCGCCCGCGAGATGGCGATCATGGGTGCGACGATCGAGCGCATCGCCGGACGCCAGGGCTTCGCGGGCTGCGTCCGCGCCCGTTTCCCCCATCCGAAACAAGGTCAGCCCGGCATCCTGATTGCCGGCCATCTGGACACCGTGCACCCCGTCGGCACCATCGAGAAGCTGAAGTGGCGGCGCGAAGGCAACAAGTGTTTCGGGCCGGGCATCTTCGACATGAAGGGCGGCAACTACCTGTCGATCGAGGCGATCAGGCAGTTGGCGCGCGCCTCCTTCACGACACCGCTGCCGATCACCGTGCTGTTCACCCCCGATGAAGAGGTCGGCACGCCGTCGACGCGCGACATCATCGAGGCGGAAGCCGCGCGCAACAAATACGTGCTGGTGCCGGAGCCCGGCCGGCCGAACAACGGCGTCGTCACCGGCCGCTATGCGATCGCGCGCTTCAATCTGGAAGCAACCGGCAAGCCCAGCCATGCCGGCGCGACGCTGTCTTCCGGGCGTTCCGCGATCCGCGAGATGGCGCGGCAGATCATCGCCATCGACGGCATGACCACCGAGGACTGCACCTTCTCGGTCGGTATCGTGCATGGCGGCCAGTGGGTCAATTGCGTCGCAACGACCTGCACCGGCGAAGCGCTCAGCATGGCCAAGCGCCAGGCCGATCTCGACCGTGGCGTCGAGCGCATGCTGGCACTGTCGGGCACCGCCAACGACGTGACCTTCAAGGTGACGCGCGGCGTCACCCGCCCGGTGTGGGAGCCCGATGCGGGCACCATGGCGCTGTATGAAAAGGCAAAAGGCCTTGCGGCGGCGATGGGTCTCGATCTGCCGCACGGCAGCGCCGGCGGCGGATCGGACGGCAACTTCACCGGCGCGATGGGCATCCCCACGCTCGACGGCCTCGGCGTTCGCGGCGCCGATGCGCATACGCTCAACGAATATATCGAGGTCGACAGCCTCGCCGAGCGCGGCCGCCTGATGGCGGCATTGTTGGCGACGCTGGACTGACATCGATTGCACTGCACAACACGTTGGCACTGCCGGACCGAAATTTAGCCTTGTCCATTTTTAAGGCTTCGCCTACGGTCCGGCCGTCCAACGCGACGATGCGGGAGAGATCGAAGCGACAACATTCGTGTTGTTGCCTTCGGCGCCGACGGAGCAACCGCCCCGGAAACTCTCAGGCAAAAGGACTGTATCGTCAGGACGATCTGGAGAGAGACGAACATGGCCGCACATCAAGGGCCATGACGTCCACCGAAGGGGATAGTTCGCTTCTGGCCTCGGCCCGATGCGGATCAAGCTCTCAGGTACCGTGACAGATGGGGCGCCGAATGCCGGTTTCACCGGTGGTTCGGCGACTCTAACCCACGGGAGCCTGAAGACCATCATGCCACATATTGCGATCATCGGCGCCGGCATCACCGGCGTAACGACGGCCTATGCCCTGCTTGAACGCGGCTACAAGGTGACTGTCCTCGACAGGCATCGCTACGCCGCGATGGAAACCTCGTTCGCCAATGGCGGACAGCTTTCCGCCAGCAACGCCGAAGTCTGGAACAGTGCTGCGACCATCCTCAAGGGTCTGCGCTGGATGCTCAGAAGCGACGCGCCGCTGCTGATGAACCCGAAGCCGAGCTGGCACAAATATTCCTGGATCGGCGAGTTCGTCGGCGGCATCACGCGCTATCGCAGCAACACGATCGAGACCACGCGGCTCGCAATCGAAGCGCGCAAGCACCTGTTCTCGATCGCACAGCGCGAGAATATCGCCTTCGATCTCGAACGCCGCGGCATCCTGCACGTCTATCACGACAAGGCCGGGTTCGAGGCGGGCCTGCGGGTCAACACGCTGCTGCAGCAAGGCGGGCTCGACCGCCGGCCGGTGACCCCGGACGAAATCCGCGTCATCGAACCCGCGCTGCAGACAACCTGCTATGGCGGCTTCTTCACGCCGTCGGACGCGACCGGCGATATCCACAAATTCACGCGCGGGCTTGCCGACGCCTGCATCCGCCGTGGCGCGAGCTTTGTCCATGAAGCCGACGTCGACACGATCGCACGCGGCGATGACGGCTTCCGCATCGACTGGAACGAAGTTGCTTCAGATGATGCTGCGGTCGCGACGCGGCAGCAATTGCAAGCGGACGGGATCGTGATTTGCGCCGGCGTGGCGAGCCGCCACTTCGCCAGCCTGCTCAACGACCGCGTCAATGTCTATCCGGTGAAGGGCTATTCGATCACGGTGCAGCTCGATGCGCCGCAAAGCCGGAATGCGGCCCCAACCGTCAGCCTGCTCGATGAAGCTGCGAAGATCGTCACCAGCCGGCTCGGCGCCGACCGCTTCCGCGTCGCCGGTACCGCAGAGTTCAACGGCTTCAACCGCGACATTCGCGCCGATCGCATTCAACCGCTGGTGGACTGGGTGCGGCATCATTTCCCAAACATCGACACGTCGAAAGTCGTGCCATGGGCGGGTTTGCGCCCGATGATGCCGAACATGATGCCGGTGGTTCGCGCCGGACGGATTCCGGGCGTGTTCTACAATACGGGCCACGGTCATCTCGGGTGGACGCTGTCGGCGGCGACGGCGCAGATGGTGGCCCAGGCGATCGACGATTGGCACGACCTCGACGCGCCGCCGATGGCGCCGTCGTTCGGTGCCGGGCTCGATGTGCCCGCCGACGCGCGCAAAGCTGAAATCAATCCACCTTCCAGTGGACTGCTTCGAACTGCACCGGAGGAATAATCGCGGCCAACAGGACTGATTAGCTGCACCGCAAAAACCGCAGCACCGATGGCATGGGACTTGCTCAAGTTCTACCGTGAGTCTGCTACCATCTGTGCTACGGTCTGGTGTGCAACGGTCCCGCTGGGGACTTCATCGACCACAACCCAACGGATCAAATTTGCTCGGATATCTGCTTCGCCGCATCCTCGCCGCCATTCCCGTGATGGGCGTGGTGGCTCTGTTCGTGTTCCTGTTGCTGCGGCTGACGCCGGGCGACCCGGCCGCCATCCTCGCCGGCGATAATGCGACGCCCGAACAGCTCGAACGCATTCGGACCTCGCTTGGTCTGAACGAGCCGATCTACATCCAGTTCTACACCTGGATCGCCAAGTTGCTGCACGGCGACCTCGGCGTCTCCCTGATCTCGAACAAGCCGATCCTCGAAATGATCGGCCCGCGCCTCGAGCCGTCGATCTCGGTCGCGCTGGCCACCATCATCCTCTCGATCCTGGTCGCGGTGCCGCTCGGCGTGATCGCGGCGTGGAAACACGGCACCTGGATCGACCGCTTCGTGATGGGACTGTCGGTGCTCGGCTTCTCGGTCCCGGTGTTCGTGATCGGCTATGTGCTGATCCAGATCTTTGCGATCGATCTGCGCTGGGTGCCGGTGCAGGGCTTCAAGAGCATCTCGGCCGGCTTCGGTCCGTTCTTCCAGCGCATCATCCTGCCGACCTGCACCCTCTCCTTCATCTACGTCGCCCTGATTGCGCGCATGACACGCGCCTCGATGCTCGATGTGCTCGGCGAGGATTACGTGCGCACGGCGCGCGCCAAGGGCATCGGCGAGACCGGCGTGCTGCTGCGCCATGCGCTGCGCAACGCGGCCGTGCCGGTCATCACGGTGATCGGTTCCGGCTTCGCGCTGCTGATCTCCGGGGTCGTCGTCACCGAAAGCGTGTTCAACCTGCCCGGCATCGGCCGCCTCACCGTCGATGCGGTGCTGGCGCGCGACTATCCGGTGATCCAGGCGATGATCCTGTTGACGTCGGGTATCTACGTCGCGGTCAATCTGTTGATCGACCTCGCCTACACCCTGCTCGATCCTCGTATCCGGTACTGAGCAATGGCGATCGAAACCCTTCCCGAATCCTCTATTCCCGTTACCCGGCCGTTCCGCGTCAAGTTCGGCTTCCTGACGTCGACGCCGATCATCGCGATTGCGACGATCTGCCTCGCCCTCATCATCCTGATGGCGATCTTCGCGCCGCTGCTTGCGCCGCACGATCCCCTGCTGTTGACGCCGTCGCAGCGGCTGAAGCCGTCGAGCGCGCAATATCTGCTCGGCACCGACGCCTATGGCCGCGACCTGTTGTCGCGCATCATCTACGGCGCACGGATCTCGCTGGTGATCGGGCTCGGCGCCGCCGTCTGCTCGATCGCCATCGGGCTTCTGATCGGCCTCGTCGCCGGCTTCTTCCGCTGGGTCGATGCGGTGCTGATGCGCGTGATGGACGGCTTGATGGCGATCCCCGCCATCCTGCTCGCGATCGCCGTGGTGTCGCTGTCGGGTGCCAGCATCTGGACCGTGATGGTCGCGATCACCATCCCCGAGATCCCGCGCGTGGCGCGGCTGGTGCGCTCGGTGGTGCTGACTGCGCGCGAGGAGCCTTATGTCGAGGCCGCGATCTCGCTCGGCACCAGCCTGCCGAAGATCATGTGGCGGCATTTGATGCCGAACACGATCGCGCCGCTGATCGTGCAAGGCACCTATGTCTGCGCCTCCGCGATCCTGACCGAGGCGATCCTGTCGTTCCTCGGCGCCGGCATCTCGCCGGAAACGCCGACCTGGGGCAACATCATGGCCGAGGGCCGCGCCTATTTCCAGGTCAAGCCGTCGCTGATCTTCTGGCCGGGGCTGCTGCTCTCGATCGCCATTCTCAGCGTCAACCTGATCGGCGACGCCGCGCGCGACGCGCTCGATCCCCGCATGAAGCAGCGTGAGGGCAAGTGACGGCTTCAATGCCAATTGAAGCCGTCATCCCGGGGCGGTGCGAAGCACCGAATCCGGAATCTCGAGATTCCGGGTTCGATGCTTCGCATCGCCCCGGAATGACAGTGGACAAATTCCGTCGCCGCGCTCACCGCAGCCGCGCCAAGAGAACCTGACATGACCAACGTCGTCCTCGACATCAACAATCTCGTCGTCGGCCTCGGCCGCAAGGCGGATGCGCATCGCATCATCGACGACCTGTCGCTACAGGTCCGTGAAAGCGAGACGCTGTGCCTGGTCGGCGAAAGCGGCTCGGGCAAGTCGGTGACATCGCTCACCGTGATGGGCCTGCTGCAGAAGGGCACGCTGGTGCCGTCTGGCGGCAGCGTCAAACTGGTCGGCGAGGAACTGCTCACCGCCAGCGACCGGCGGCTGCGGCAACTCCGCGCCACGCGGATGGCGATGATCTTCCAGGAGCCGATGACCGCGCTCAATCCCGTCGTGCCGGTCGGCCGCCAGATCGACGAGGTGCTGCGCGCCCACACCGATCTCGACGCCCGCGCGCGGCGTCAGAAGATTTTGGCGATGATGGAGCATGTGCGGCTGCCGGACGTCGAGCGCATCTTCTCCTCCTACCCGCATCGGCTCTCGGGCGGTCAGCGCCAGCGCATCATGATCGCGATGGCATTGGTTCTGGAGCCGAAGCTCCTGATCGCCGATGAGCCGACCACCGCGCTCGACGTCACCACGCAGAAGCAGATCCTCACCTTGATCCGCGATCTGCAACGCGATCACGGCACCGCTGTTCTGTTCATCACCCACGACATGGGCGTGGTGGCCGAGATCGCCGACCGCGTCGCGGTGATGCGACACGGCCGCCTTGTCGAAACCGGCCCGCTGCAGGACGTGCTGCGCAATCCGAAGATGGAGTACACCCGCAATCTCTTGTCCTCGGTGCCGAGCCTGGTGCCGCGCGCGCCGCGCCCGGAGACGACCGAGCCAGTGGTGCTGGAAGCCAACGAGCTCAGCAAGATCTACCGGGAGCGGTCGCTGTACGGCAAAGCCCGCGAGGTCGCCGCCGCCAGCAACGTCACCCTCACCCTGCGCAAGGGCCGCACGCTCGGCATCGTCGGCGAAAGCGGTTCCGGCAAGTCGACCGTCGCGCGCTGCATCGTCCGCCTGATCGATCCGACCTCGGGCGGGGTGCGCCTCGCCGGCCGCGAGATCTCCGACCTGTCGCGCCGGCTGCTGCAGCCGCATCGCCAGAAGATCCAGATCATCTTCCAGGATCCCTACCGCTCGCTCAATCCGCGCGTCACCGTCGGCGAGAGCATCGCGGAAGGCCCGGTCAATTACGGCATGCCGCGCAAGGACGCGCTGGCGCGGGCGCGCGAGCTGCTCGAGCTCGTCCACCTGCCGCCCGACGCGATCTCGCGCTATCCGCACCAGTTCTCCGGAGGCCAGCGCCAGCGCATCGCGATCGCGCGCGCGCTGGCGCTCGATCCCGACGTGCTCGTCGCGGATGAGGCGGTGTCCGCGCTCGACGTCTCGGTGCAGGCGCAGGTGCTGGATCTACTCGACGAAATCCAGCGGCGACTGGGCATCGCGCTGCTGTTCATCACGCATGATTTGCGCGTCGCCGCACAAATCTGCGACGACGTCGCCGTGATGCAACATGGCCGCGTCGTGGAACAGGGACCGGCCGCCGAGGTGCTGACCAATCCGCAGCAGGCCTATACCCGCGCGCTGCTCGATGCGGCGCCCGGACGCGGCTGGGATTTTGCGAATTTCCGCCCGGTTTCGGAAGGCCTCGTGGCAACGGCCTAAGTCTTTAGCCTTAGCCTCACGACGTACCTTTGGGCCCTCAATACGCCCATAGGGCATGCAAATCCGGAAGTGCTCCACGGCTTGCGCTTGGCGCGACGACACGCTTAACGTCGCGCGCTAGAGCGTGGCCCTGAAGGTGGACACCGGTCTTCCCCAGAGATCACGCTCCAACCAACGCGATGAGATCATGACGCGCGTCGTCACGATCGCATCATGATCGAAGAAACGCGTATCGAGACCAACTTGATGACTCGCATTGCCGTCGGCGGCTTCCTGCACGAGACCAATACCTTCGCACCGACGAAGGCAACCTATGACGATTTCGTGCATGGCGGCGGCTGGCCGTCGATGAGGCATGGCGCCGACGTGCTCAAGGTCATGCGCAAGATCAATGTCGGCCTTGCCGGGTTTGTCGAGGCGGCGGAAGCCAATGGCTGGGAGCTGGTGCCGACGATCTTCGCCGCGGCGAGCCCATCAGCGCATGTCAGCAAGGATGCGTATGAGCGGATCGTGACGGAAATGGTCGACGGCATCGCCGCGGCCGGACCGATCGACGCCGTCTATCTCGATCTGCACGGCGCCATGGTCACCGAGCATTATGACGACGGTGAAGGCGAAACGCTGGCCCGCGTGCGCAAAGCGATCGGCAACGACCTGCCGCTGGTGGCGAGCCTCGATCTGCATGCGAACGTTTCACCAAAGATGATCGAACATGCCGATGCGCTGATTGCCTACCGCACCTATCCGCATGTCGACATGGCCGAAACCGGCCGCGCCTGCGCCCGGCATCTGGCGCTGATGCTCAAGTCCAGGCAGCGCTTCGCCAAGGCCTTCCGGCAATTGCCGTTCCTGATCCCGATCAGCTGGCAATGCACCAACGACCAGCCCACGAAAGGCATCTATCAGAAGCTCGCCGCGCTCGAGAGCGACGCCGTGCCGACGTTGTCGTTTGCGCCCGGCTTCCCCGCGGCCGATTTCAGGGATTGCGGGCCGAGCGTGTTCGCCTATGGCCGGACCCAGGCCGATGCGGATGCCGCCGCCGACAAGCTCGTCGCGCTGGTCGAGAGCCATGAGGACGATTTCGACGGCCGGATCTATTCGCCCGACGAAGGCGTGCGACTGGCGATGGAACTGGCGAAATCGGCGAGCCGGCCGATCATCATCGCCGACACCCAGGACAATCCCGGCGCCGGCGGCGATTCCGACACCACCGGCATGCTGCGCGCGCTGGTGCGCAACAGGGCGAGTGCCGCGACCGGCGTGATCTACGACCCGCAATCCGCGAAGGCCGCGCACACCGCCGGTGTCGGCGCCACTGTCACGCTCGAGCTCGGCGGCAAGTCCGGTATTCCCGGCGACGCGCCATACCGGGAGACTTTTGTCGTCGAACAGCTCTCGGATGGCAAATTCGTGGCTCCCGGTCCCTATTTCGGCGGCCGGGACATGGATATGGGCCCCTCGGCCTGCCTGCGGGTCGGCGACGTCCGCGTCGTAGTCGGGTCCTACAAGGCCCAGCTTGCCGACCAGGCGATGTACCGCTATGTCGGCATCGAGCCGACGGCACAGAAGATCCTGGTCAACAAGAGCTCGGTGCACTTCCGCGCCGATTTCGAGCCGATCGCCGAGAAACTGCTGATTTGCGCCGCTCCCGGTGCGATGCCCGCCGATACCGCCACGCTGCCGTGGAAACATCTGCGTCCCGGCATTCGTATCAAGCCGAACGGCCTTGCTTTCACACCCACCTCCCCATCACGCACAAACGGATAGAGAGCCATGCCGACCATTGAGCGCATCGACAGTTTTGCCGACGAACTCACCGCCATCAGACGGGATCTGCATGCGCATCCCGAGATCGGCTTCGAGGAGGTCCGCACCTCAGGCATCGTCGCCGACAAGCTCGCGAGCTGGGGCATCGAGGTGCATCGCGGCCTCGGCGGCACCGGCGTGGTCGGTGTGCTCAAGGGCAAGGGCAGCGGCTCCAAGAAGATCGGCCTGCGCGCCGACATGGACGCGCTGCCGATGGAAGAGAACACCAATCTGAAGTGGCGTTCGACGATTCCCGGCCGCTTCCACGGCTGCGGCCATGACGGCCACACCACGATGCTGCTCGGCTCGGCACGCTATCTGGCCGAGACCCGCAATTTCGACGGCACCGTGCATTTCATCTTCCAGCCGGCCGAGGAAGGCCTCGGCGGCGCCCGCGCCATGATCAAGGACGGCCTGTTCAAGCAGTTCCCCTGCGACGAGGTCTATGGCCTGCACAACGCACCCGACCTGAACCATGGCGAGATCGCCATCCTGCCGGGCCCGGCAATGGCGGCAGCCGACTTCTTCGACATCAGGATCCAGGGCTACGGCGCGCATGGTGCGATGCCGGAGCGCTCCAAGGATGCCGTCGTGATCGCAATGACGCTCGGACAGGCGTTGCAGTCGATCGTCAGCCGCAACGTCGATCCGCTGCAGGCTGCGGTGCTGTCGATCACGCAGATCCATTCCGGGTCGGCGTACAACGTCATTCCCGGCGAAGCCTGGATGTGCGGCACGGTGCGCTGCTTCTCCGACGAAATCCGTGAGCTGATCCGCAAGCGCATGCGCGAAATCGCTGCCGGCTTTGCGGCGGCATATGATGCCGAAATCTCGGTCGAGATCCGCGACGGCTTCAGCGTGCTGGTGAACCAGGAAGAACAGTCCCGCGTGGTCGAGGAAGTCGCGCGCGCCGTCGTCGACCCCGCCAAGGTGATCACGCGCTCGACGCCCAAGATGGGCAGCGAGGATTTCGCCGACATGATGCAGGCCATTCCCGGCGCGTATTTCTGGGTCGGCCATGACGGCTCCGTGCCCGTTCACAATCCCGGTTACGTTCTCGACGACAAGATCCTGCCGATCGGCGCCAGCATGTTCGCCCGCATCATCGAGAAACGCATGCCGGCAGGTGCGCATGCATAAGCCCAAAGGGGACGCCATCACGTCGCTGCACGATCTCTCCGCCGTCGACCTGCTCGCCGGCTATCGTGCCAAGCAGTTCTCGCCGTCCGAGGTGCTGGAGGAAATCATCTCCCAGGTCGCGACCTGGGAGCCGCACATCAAGGCCCTCTATCTGTACGACCCGGAAGGGGCGCGGAAGGTCGCCAAGACCTCGACCGAGCGCTGGCAGCAAGCCGAGCCGGCCGGCACGCTCGATGGCGTTCCCGCCACCATCAAGGACAATGTCGCGACCAAGGGGCAGCCGGTGCCGCTGGGCGCGGCGAGCGTCACGCCGGCGCCCGCGGAGAAGGATGCACCGCCTGCGGCGCGGCTGCGCGAGGCCGGCTGCGTGATCTTCTCCAAGACCACGATGCCGGACTACGGCATGCTGTCGTCGGGCCTGTCGTCGTTCCATCCCCTGACCCGCAATCCCTGGGACGTCAGCAAGAACCCCGGCGGCTCGAGCGCCGGCGCGGGCGCGGCAGGTGCCGCCGGCTACGGTCCCTTGCATCTCGGCACCGATATCGGCGGCTCGGTGCGGCTGCCGGCCAACTGGTGCGGCCTTGTCGCATTGAAGCCGAGCCTCGGCCGCGTGCCGATCGACCCGCCCTATGTCGGCCGCGTCGCCGGTCCGATGACCCGCACCGTCGACGACGCGGCGCTGATGATGAGCGTGCTGTCGCGTCCCGACCGCCGCGACGGCATGAGCCTGCCGGCGCTGGAGGTGAACTGGAAGGCGCTGGAAAAGTCGCCGCGCAAGCTGCGCATCGGGCTGATGCTCGACGCCGGCTCCGGCCAGAAGGTCGAGAAGGAGGTTCGCGAAATCGTCGTGAAGGCGGCGAAGGCGTTCGAATCCGCCGGCGCCGTCATCACCGAGATCGACGGCATCCTGACGCCCGAGATGCTCGAAGGGCTCGACAATTTCTGGCGCGCCCGGACCTGGGATGAGCTGTCGAAACTGTCGCAGGCCGACCGCGGCAAGACCCTGCCCTACATCCTCAACTGGGCAGAGGCCGGCGCAAAGCTCTCCGGCGTCGACGTGGTGCGCGGCTTCAACCAGACGATGGCGATCCGCGCGGCCGCCGCGAAATTGTTCTGCGAGGTCGACTACGTGATCTCGCCGGTGTCGCCGGTGGTGAACTTCCCGGCGGAGTTCGCAGCGCCGCTCAACGACCCCGCAAAGCCGTTCGAGCACATCTGCTTTACCGTGCCGTGGAATATGTCGGAGAACCCCGCGCTGTCGATCAACGGCGGCTACGACAAGAAGGGTTTTCCGATCGGCGTCCAGATCATCGGTCGCCGCTTCGACGACATCGGCGTGCTCGGCATGGGCAAGGCGTTCGAAGGCCTGCGCGGCCCGCAGAAGCCGTGGCCCACGCCGCCGAAGAAGTAAAGCAGCGCCTCAACGCAAGTCGGGATGCGCGGAGCCAAGTCCGCGCATCCCTGTTCTTCACAAGGGATGATTGCCGGGTTAACTGGATGGAGACGCGCGCCAGCGCCGTTCATTCAAGAAAACCGAGAGGAAATCATCCCCATGGCGTATGAGACGATCAAGTACGAGGTCGCCGAGCAGATCCTGACCATCACGCTGAACCGGCCCGACAAGCTCAACGCCTTCAACGCCACGATGCAGCAGGAGCTGATCGACGCGTTCGACAAAGCCGACAAGGACGACGACGTCAGGGCCATCATCGTGACCGGTGCGGGCCGCGGTTTCTGCGCCGGCGCCGATCTTTCATCCGGTGCCAACACGTTCGACCGCGATGCGCGGCGCGGTCCGGTCAAGCGCAATGCCGACGGCAGCGTCGACTACAGCGATCCGCAGGTGCGCGACGGCGGCGGGCAAGTGACGCTGCGCATCTTCAAATGCCTGAAGCCGGTGATCGCCGCCGTGAACGGCCCGGCAGTCGGCATCGGCGTCACCATGCAGCTTGCGATGGATATCCGCATCGCCTCCGACGCCGCGCGGTTCGGCTTCGTGTTCTCCCAGCGCGGCATCGTGCCGGAAGCCGCCTCGAGTTGGTTCCTGCCGCGCATCGTCGGCATCTCGCAGGCGCTGGAGTGGTGCTACTCCGGCCGCGTCTTCCCGGCGCAGGAAGCGCTCGCCGGCCGGCTCGTCAGCAAGGTGGTGCCGCCCGATGACCTGTTGCCGACCGCGCGGGCGCTGGCCAAGGAGTTCGCGGCCAAGACCGCGCCGGTGTCGGTGGCGCTGATCCGCCAGATGATGTGGCGCATGCTGGGCGCCGACGATCCGATGGAGGCGCACAAGGTCGACAGCCGCGGCATCTATGCCCGCGGCCGCTCCGACGACGTCAAGGAAGGCGTGGTGTCATTCCTGGAAAAGCGCCCCGCGCAGTTCAAGAACAAGGTGTCGTCTGATATGCCCGACTATTTTCCGTGGTGGCAAGAGCGCGACTATAAGTGAGCGAACGGCGTCAAGCGGCGTCCACGCTTGACGGCGTCGTCCTGCTGCACGGCATCAGCAGGACGGCGCGCTCGTTTCGCAGGATGGAGCTGGCGCTGAGGGCCGCCGGCTTTGCCACCCTCAATCTCGACTACGACAGCCGGCGCAAGCCACTCGACGCGCTGGCCGAGGATATCCATCCTTCGCTCGATCAATTCGCGCGCAGCCTCGACGGCTCCGTGCATTTCGCCTGCCATTCGATGGGCGGGCTTCTGGCACGCGTCTATCTGGCAAGGCATCGCCCGGCGCGGCTCGGCCGCGTCGTGATGCTGGGCACACCGAACGGCGGCAGCGAGATCGCCGATCGCCTGAAGAACCTCGCGGCTTATCGCGCCTATTTCGGTCCGGCCGGCCAGCAGCTCGTCACCCGCCGCGATGCCGCGACCAGCGCGCTGCTGCCGCCGATCGATTATTCCGCCGGCATCATCGCCGGCAACCGCTCGGTCTATCCGATCACCTCCATCGGCCTGCCGCGGCCGCACGACGGGCGGGTGTCGGTCGCCAACACCAGGCTCGACGGCATGGCGGATCATATCGTGATCCGCACCTCGCATCCCTGGCTGGTGCGCAACGCCGAAGCGATCGCGCAGACCATCGCGTTCTTGCAAGAGGGGAAATTCAGCACAAATCGTCGGGTGGACTAAGGGCGCGGACTCATTGGCACGCAGCCGGACCCGGTCGCGAATGACACGAGGGGGATGTCGGAGTGCTCTGCTTCGCTCAGTCGGCGTGGACGTTACCCATCCTGTGCAGCTTGAGCATGGCATAGACCGCATTGTTGGCCGGCGTCGGAATGCCAAGCGGGCGGGCGAACTCCACCACCTTTCCGGCGAGCCAGTCGAGTTCGAGCCGGTTGCCGCGTTCGAGATCGTGCAGCATGGAAGCCTTGAAGGTGGGCGGCGAGGATTCTGCGAATTTCATTCTGTCCTCGGCAAAATTCTCCGGAATCGGAACGCCCTTGGCACGGCCGACCGCCACCACCTCGCTCATCAGGCTGTAAAAGAACGCCCGCGTATCCGGGTCGGCCAGGATCGGCCCCAGCGGCTGGCGAGTCGTTGCGGTCGCGCCAGATAGTCCGACGAGGAATACGAATTTCTGCCAGCGCTCCCGGTCGATCCCGTCGGACACCGAGATGTCGATCCCGGCCGCATGAGCGGCGTCGGCAAAGGCTTTGAGGCCCTCGTCGGGCTTGCCGTCGGTTCGGCCGCAGACCATGCGCGCGAACTGGCTCGTGTGGGTGACGACGCCAGGCGCGGACAGCACCGTAGCAATATAGGCACTTCCGGCGACCACATTGTCGGCGCCGAGAATCGGGGCGATCCTCTCCGCGCTATCGACCCCGTTTTGCAATGGGATCACCCGGGTGCGGGGTCCGACCAGGGGGAGAGACGACCTGGCCGCCGTCTCGCTGTCCCAAAGCTTGACCGCGAACAGAACGATATCGACAGGGCCGACCGTGGCAGGGTCATCGGTCGCGTTGGGCTCAGGCAAATGAAGATTGCCAAGCACACTCTCGACCTTGAGACCGTTTTTCCTGATCGCCTCGAGGTTGGAGCCGCGTGCGATAAAGAACACGTCGTGCCCTGCCGCAGCCATACGTGCTCCGAAATAACCGCCGAGGGCACCGGCCGCCATCACAGCGATACGCATGTTATCCTCCCCCTGCAACGACACTCAGCCGGCAGAGGATATCACGCGGCGGACCCGGGTTCGATTCCTTGAACGCCGGGCCCATCGCGTCATTTGGCTGCACTGCAGAATTTGAGCGCTATCGGTGCACGGCGGACGCTGGCAAGCCGCCTGCCCGACAGCTCTGTGGTTTCACGGCCTCGTCAGCAGCGCCACACGCCCGATCGCCTTGCGCTCGATCAACAGCCGCATCGCTTTCGCATAGTCTTCGAGCGGCAGCCGGTGCGAGATGTTCGGCCGCACCCGGCCGGCCTCGGCCCATTCGCTCAGCGCCTTGAACCTGACCTCGCCGAGCGCGGGATCCTTGCGCACCGCCTCGCCGGCGCGAACGCCGAGCACGCTCGCACCCTTGATCATCAGCAGATTGGTGCGGGCAAGACCGATGCCGCCGGTGAAGCCGACGACGAGAATCCGCGCGCCCCAGTTGATGCAGCGCATCGAGTTCTCGAACACCTCGCCGCCGACAGGATCGAACACGAGATCGGCGCCGCGACCGTCGGTGAGGCGCTTGACCGCATCGCGGAACGGCTCGCGTGCATAGAGCACGAGATGATCCGCGCCGCGCGCCTTGGCGATCGCAAGCTTCTCCTCGCTCGAGGCCGCGGCGATCACGGTGGCGCCGAGCAGCTTGCCGATCTCGACCGCGGCAAGCCCGACACCGCCGCCGGCGCCATGCACCAGCAGCACCTCGCCCGGCTTGATCTGCCCGCGATCGATCAGCGCATGATAGGCGGTGCCGTGCGCGGCCAGGAAGGTCGCGCCTTCCGCGTAGTCGAAAGTCGACGGCACCGGCACGAGCTGCGACGGCGTTGCAACCGTCTCGTCGCAATAGGCGCCGAAGCGCATCTTGACGATCACCTTGTCGCCGACGGCAACACCGGCTGCGTCATTGACTTCGACGACATCGCCGGCCGCTTCCGAGCCCGGCGTGAACGGCAGCGGCGGCTTGAGCTGGTACTCGCCGGCGGCCATCAGGATGTCGGGGAAATTGATCCCGGCGGCGCGGATCGCAACCCGCACCTGGCCCGGCTGCAAAGGCACCGAGGCAAAGTTCTCGAGCTGCAGGCGCTCGGGCGGCCCGAGCTCGCGGCAAACGACGGCTTTCGGCATCAGGCGGCCCGCGCCTTGAGGCGCGCCAGCGCCTCGCGGATCAGCGGCAAGCGATCGTTGCCGAAATACATGTCAGTCTTGTCGAGATAGATCGTCGGCGAGCCGAAGCCGCCGCGCGCCATCACCTCCTCGGTGTTGGCCTTGAGCTGATCCTTGATCGCCTGGTCGCCGATGCCGGCCAGGAACTGCGCCGGATCGATCCCGAGCTTGGTGCAGATCTCGGTCAGCACCGCATCCTGCGAGATGTCCTTGTCGTCGCCCCAATAGGTCTCGAACACCGCGCGTGCGAACGGCACCATCTTCTCGTTGCCGAGAAGGATGCAGCCGCGCATCGCCTTGACGCTGTTCACGGGAAACACGGTCGGCGGCATCTTGATCGCAAGGCCGGCCGAGCGCGCCCAGTCGGTGAGATCCTTCTTCATGTAGCGCGCCTTCAGCGGCACCGGCTTCTCGCGCTGCGCGTAGACCGACGGATTGACGGTGTTGAAGATGCCGCCGACCAGGATCGGCCGCCAGGTGATCGGCGCATCGAACTCCTTCGCGATCGGCTGGATGTTGTGCCAGGCGAGATAGGTCCACGGGCTGGAGCAGTCGAAGAAGAATTCGATCATGGCGTTTCCCTTTGTCTTTTCCACATTCATTCTCGTCATTCCGGGATGCGCCGCAAGGCGCAGAGCTCGCGACTGTGTCGCGCCACGGAATAACGGGCATCATTTCTTCTCGACCAGCTCCTTCGCACGCTGGCCGAACATGTTCTTGCGCGATTCCTCGTCAAACGGCTCCTTGACGAACTTTCCGATCGCAAGGCCCGCCTGCACCTGCGGCCGGGCGCGCACCGCCGCGTACCAGCGCTTGATGTTCGGGAAATCGTCGAGGGTGAAGCCCTGCGCCTTGTGGGTCATGGTCCAGGGGAAGCAGGCGATGTCGGCGATCGAATAGTCGTCGCCGGCGATATAGGCGCCGGTCCTGCCGAGCTGGCGGTCGAGCACGCCGTAGAGCCGCGCCGTCTCGTCGCGGTAACGTTCGATCGCGTAGGGAATCTTCTCGGCCGCATAGAGCGCGAAATGGCCGTGCTGGCCGAGCATCGGCCCGAGGCCGCCCATCTGCCACATCACCCATTGGATGACGTTCGACCGCGCACGCAGCTCCCGCGACAGAAAACGGCCGGCCTTGTCGGCGAGATAGATCAGGATCGCGCCGGTCTCGAACACCGAGAACGGCCCGCCGCCGTCGGCGGGCGCGTGGTCGACGATGGCAGGAATCCGGTTGTTCGGGCTGATCGCCAGGAATTCGGGCCGAAACTGCTCGCCGGCGCGGATGTTCACCGGGATCACCTTGTAGGGCAGCCCCAGTTCCTCCAGCATGATCGAGATCTTCCAGCCGTTCGGCGTCGGCGCGTAGTGCAGGTCGATCATCGGCGTTCTATTCCCCGTCACAAAGACTTTTGTTGTTCTGTACCTCCACCTTAGGACATGGCACACAAGCGCTCAATCAGAACCCAACAGGAGGCACCCATGCTGTTTCCAACCACGATCGCTGGCTCGCTGCCGAAGCCGGAATGGCTGGCGGAGCCGAACATGTTGTGGGCACCCTGGAAGTCGGAGGGCGCCGAGCTCGCCCGCGCCAAGCGCGATGCCACCGTGCTCGCGGTCAAGCTGCAGGAAGATGCCGGCGTCGACATCGTCACCGAGGGTGAGCAGGCGCGCCAGCATTTCGTGCACGGCTTCCTGGAGCGGATCGAGGGCATCGACTTCGCGCACAAGGTCGAGATGGGCATCCGCAAGGACCGCTATAAGGCGATGGTGCCGCAGGTGGTCGCACCGCTGCAGCTCAAGGGACGCGTCCACGAGGGCGAGGCCCGTGCGGCCCGCGCGCACACCAGGAACCGGCTGAAATTCACCCTGCCCGGCCCGATGACGATCATCGATACCATCGCCGACAAATATTACGGCGACCGCGTGAAGATGGCCTTCGCTTTCGCGGAGCTTTTGAATCAGGAGGCGAAGGCGCTCGAGGCCGACGGCGTCGACATGATCCAGTTCGACGAGCCCGCGTTCAACGTCTACATGGACCAAGTGCGCGACTGGGGCATCAAGGCCCTGGAGCGCGCCGCCGAAGGCCTGACCTGCGCCACCGCCGTGCACATCTGCTACGGCTACGGCATCAAGGCCAACACCGACTGGAAGCAGACGCTTGGCGGCGAGTGGCGGCAATACGAGGAGACCTTCCCCGTCATCGACAAGAGCACGATCCAGCAGGTCGCGATCGAATGCCGCAACTCGAAGGTGCCGATCGAACTGCTGGCGGCGCTCCCCGGCAAGATCGTGCAGGCCGGCGTGATCGACGTCGCCAGCGACGAGATCGAGACCGCTGAGGACGTCGTCAAGGTGATCGAGGCGGTCGCCAAGCACGTGCCGAAGGGCAACATCATCGCGACCACCAATTGCGGCATGGCGCCGATGCGGCGGGACATCGCGGAAGCCAAGCTGATTGCGCTGGGCGCCGGTGCCAAGCTGGCGCGGCAGCGGCTGGCGTAAGGATGACGCCGGCCGATCAACCCAGAACGGCCATCGCGCTCGGATGCAACACCGGCCGGTAGCCCGCCTGGAAGGCGCGCACCGTCGATGGCGGCGTCAGCAGCATGGCCGGCTCGGGTACGTCGGCCCGGCTGTAACCGGCGAACGACCAGCGCAACGTGGCGCCGTCGGCGACGAGGTAGCTCTCCCCGCTCGCCTGCACCATCGTCCCGTCGGGCATGTCGCGCAATCGCACCGGCAGCGGATGCAGCCGCTTCCTGCCGCGGTCGAGCCGCTCGGCATGCAGCACCGCATCCATCGCCTTGGCGCTCAGATCGCTCACACCGTTGCCCTGCTCCCAGCAGTTGCGAAACCGCTTGGCATCGTCACGGCGGCAGTAGAAGCAGGGCCGGTGTCCGGCCGCGAACGCGGTGGCCTCATCGAGGAAGAACAGCTCGGTCCAGCTCTGCCGGCTCATCACCTCGCGCCGTCGTCCCCTGAACTCGCAGACGCAGGTGAGCCAGGCCGGGCTCGACCAGCGCTTGTTCAGAAGCGTGCGCGTCGCGGGATCGTGGATGATGCCGCGATTGCCGGTGAAGGTGCCGCGATGTTCTGAGGCGACGATGTCGCCGGTGGGCGTGACGCGGTTTTGCAGGGGCATGGCAAATCCGATCGTTCGTCGCCGTCATTCCGGGGCGATGCGAAGCATCGAACCCGGAATCTCGAGATTCCCCGGTGCGCAACAGCGCACCTGAGGTTCGCGTCTTCGACGCGCCCCGGAATGACGACGACGTCACGCCGCGCCGTCGCGGAGCGGCGGCTGGAACGACAGCGCGGTATCCCAAGGGAAGAAGATCCAGGTGTCCTGCGACACCTCGGTGATGTAGGTGTCGACCAGCGGCCGGCCCTTCGGCTTGGCATAGACGGTCGCGAAATGCGCGTCCGGCAGAAGCTCGCGCACCAGCCTGCCGGTCTTGCCGGTATCGACGAGGTCGTCGACGATCAACAGTCCCTTGCCGGTGCCGCCGCCGAGCTTGGCGGTCTGCTCCGAAATGCCCTTGAGCACCTTCAGGTCGCCTTGCTTGTCGTGGTCGTAGCTGGCGACGCAGACGGTATCGATCACCCGCAAGCCGAGCTCGCGCGCCACGATCGCCGCCGGCACCAGCCCGCCGCGGGTGATCGCGATCACCGCGTGGAACGGGCCGACCTCGTTGAGCCGCCAGGTCAGCGCCCGGCAATCCCGGTGGAATTGATCCCACGAGACCGGGAACGGCCTGCCGGCCCGATCCTGTGCACTCGGTTCGGAATTTCTTTCAACCATATCGTCTCAACCCGCCGGCTTCTTCTGCGCGGCCTGCACTTGCTTCAGCATCTCCTTCACCGCGATCATCGCCGCGGCGAGCTTTTCCGGATCGCGCGAGCGGACCACCAGATTGGTGTTCGGCTTCTGGTTCTCGTCCTGGAACGGATAGCTGCCGATGATGGTGTCGGGATTGGCTTCCGCGATCGCCCGCAGCGGGCCGCCGATATCGCCTTCCCTTGCGTCGGCGCGAACCGAGTCCGACAGCATCCGCACGCCGGACTTCAGGGTCGGCGCCACGATATCCATCATCGCCTGCATGATGGTGGGGATGCCGGCCATCACGATGACATTGCCGAGCTTGAAGCCCGGCGCCAGGATCGTCGCGCTCTGGATCAGCTCGGCGCCGTCAGGCACCCGGGCCATTCTGAGCCGCGCCTCGTTGAGGTCCTGCTCGCTCCAGCGCTCCCTGAACCGCGCCACCACCTCGGGGTGATGGTGGATATCGACCCCGAACGCCTTCGCCACGCTGTCGGCGGTGATGTCGTCATGGGTCGGCCCGATGCCGCCAGTGGTGAACACGTAAGTGTACCTATGCCGCAGCGCATCAAGGGCGGAGACGATGTCGGCCTCGTCGTCGGCGACGACGCGGACCTCCTTCAGGTCGATGCCGATGTTGGTCAGGTATTCGGCGATGAAGCCGATGTTCTTGTCCTTGGTCCGGCCGGACAGGATCTCGTCGCCGATCACCAATATCCCCGCCGTGACGATCTCGCTCATGGTCTCATTCCCTAACTTGATCCCCTGACATTGCCGATCCAATGCCTTGATGTCACGGGGTTTTGCCGCCGAATTAAGCAGACCTCAGCCGGTTTTTCGGGCAGGCCTTCCACTTCACCCATAGCAAATGCCGCAAGCCAATGCATATCGCGCTGGCCCGCCCCTTGCTACCATCCCATCAAGTCATGCACTGTGTCACATGGCTTGGGAGGGCAGTCGGGCTATATGGCAGTCGCGTTCGATGAGATGAACGGCCTCGGCGAGGATCTCCGCCCGGCCTACCAGGAGCTCTCCCGCTGGCTCAAAGAGACGCCACCGGATGCGCTCGAATATCGACGCCAGGAAGCGGAGCTGCTGTTCCGCCGGATCGGCATCACCTTCGCGGTCTATGGCGATGCCGAGGCCCAGGAGCGGCTGATCCCCTTCGACGTCATCCCCCGCATCATGTCGGCGACCGAGTGGACGCTGCTGGAGAAGGGCCTCAAGCAGCGCGTGCTCGCGCTCAACATGTTCTTGAAGGACATCTATCACGGCCGCGACATCCTGCGCGCCAACGTCATCCCCGAAGACCTGATCTTCCAGAACCCGGTGTTCCGTCCGGAGATGAACGGCCAGGACGTGCCGCACGACATCTACGTCCACATCGCCGGCATCGACATCATCCGCACCGATCCCGACAATTTCATCGTGCTGGAGGACAATGCGCGCACGCCATCCGGCGTGTCCTATATGCTGGAAAACCGCGAGATCATGATGCGGCTGTTTCCGGACCTGTTCGCGCGGCACCGCGTCGCGCCCGTGGAGCGTTATCCGGACGAGCTGCTGTCGGCGCTGCGGTCGGTCGCGCCGCACAGCGCCTCCGCCGAGCCGACGGTCGCGTTGATGACGCCCGGCGTCTACAACTCGGCCTATTACGAGCACTCCTTCCTGGCCGACAAGCTCGGCATCGAGCTGGTCGAGGGGCGCGACCTCATCGTCAAGAACGACGAGGTGTTCATGCGCACCACCGAGGGGCTGAAGCGGGTCGACGTGATCTACCGCCGCGTCGACGACGATTTTCTCGATCCCCTCACCTTCCGTCCGGATTCCGCGCTCGGCGTCCCCGGACTGATGTCGGCCTACGCCGCCGGCAACATCACGCTCGCCAATGCGGTCGGCACCGGCATCGCCGACGACAAGGCGATCTATTCCTACATGCCTGACATCGTGAAGTTCTACCTCAGCGAGGAGCCGATCCTGAAGAACGTGCAGACCTGGCGCTGCCGCGAACCGCAGGACCTGTCCTACGTGCTCGACAACCTCGCCGACCTCGTCGTCAAGGAAGTGCACGGCTCGGGCGGCTACGGCATGCTGATCGGACCCGCCGCCACCAAGGCGACCATCGAGGCATTCCGCGACAAGCTCAAGCGCGAGCCCGAGGGCTTCATCGCCCAGCCGACGCTGGCGCTGTCGACCTGCCCGACCTGCACCGACAAGGGGCTGGCGCCGCGCCATGTCGACCTCCGCCCGTTCGTCCTGACCGGCTCTAGCCACACCACCATCGTGCCCGGCGGGCTAACCCGCGTCGCGCTGAAGGAAGGCTCGCTCGTCGTCAATTCGAGCCAGGGCGGCGGCACCAAGGACACCTGGATACTGAGTGAGTGATTTGAAGCCAAACGCGCTGCGCGAGTTCTCCCTCCCCCTGCAAGGGGGAGGGTCGGTGTGGGGGGTCGGCCGCATACGCCGAATGGAGAGAAGACCCCCCCACCCGCCGCTGCGCGTCGACCTCCCCCTTTCAGGGGGAGGTGAAACACGTTTCGTCTTGTAGGGACTATCGCATGCTGTCGCGCACCGCCGAAAACCTGTTCTGGCTGGCCCGTTACGTCGAACGCGCCGAATATTTGGCGCGCACCATCGATGCGACGTTGCGCGTCACCGCGCTGCCCGCGGCCTATGTCGGCAAGACCAATGAGTGGGATTCCGCACTGCTCACCGCCGGCGTCGGCGCGAGCTTCTACGATTACTATGAGGAAGCCAACGAGCGGAACGTCATCGAATATCTCTCCTTCTCGTCGGAAAATCCCTCCTCGATCAAGAACTGCATCGAGGCGGCGCGGCTCAATTCGCGCTCGGTGCGCACCGCGCTGACGTCGGAGATGTGGGACACCATCAATTCAGCCTGGATCGAGCTGCAGGCGGTCTGGAACAAGGGTCCCGCCAACCGCGAGGAGCTGGCCAAATTCCTGCGCTTCGTGCAGGAGACCTCGCTGCGTTTCGACGGCTCGGCCTACCGCACCATGCTGCGCAACGACGCCTACTGGTTCTCGCGGCTCGGGGTCCATCTCGAGCGCGCCGACAACACCGCGCGGATTCTCGACGTGAAGTATCACATGCTGTTGCCCGAGGAGGAGCATGTCGGCGGCCCGCTGGACTACTATCAATGGACCTCGATCCTGCGCTCGGTGTCGGCAACGACCGCCTATCACTGGGTCTACCGGGAAACCCTGAAGCCCTGGCTGATCGCCGATCTCCTGATCCTCAACGATACGCTGCCGCGCTCGCTTGCCAGCTGCTACAGCAACCTCGTGCGCAACCTCGACCAGATCGGCGTCGCCTATGGCCGCCAGGGCGCCTCGCAACGCCATGCCCGCGGCATCAGGAACCGGCTCGAGCACAGCAACATGGACGATATCTTCCAGCACGGTGTGCACGAATTCATCCAGGAATTCATCGCGGACAATTCGCGGCTGGGTGAGATCATCACCAAGCAGTACCTGATCTGACCGGTTTTGACGCAAAATCTCGGCATGGCCGGGGCCCGCCCCCGTCATCGACATCTTGCATTCGCGGCCGATTAGGAAGAAAGACGTGGGTGCCCGGGAAGGGTCCGGGCATGACAGTCCTGCCCCGAAAAACCGACTGAACTCCGGTTGAGCCATGCGCCTGCGGATAGCCCATACCACCACGTATCGCTACGAGCCGGCGGCCTCGGGCGTGATCCAGATTCTGCGGATGACGCCCGGCAGCCATGACGGCCAATATGTCGCGGACTGGCAGATCGACGTCTCGACCGATTCCCGGCTCGACACCCATGAGGACGCCTTCGGCAACGTCACCCATGTGCTGACGCATGGTTCGATCAGCGACCTCACGATCCATTGCGAAGGCCTGGTCGAGACTCACGACACCGGCGGCGTCCTGAAGGGCACCGACGAGCGGTTTCCGCCGAGCCTGTTCCTTCGCGCCACATCGCTGACCGACCTCAACCCGGCGATGACGGCCATCGTGCGCGAGCTGCGCACCGAGGCCGGCGGCGACGTGCTCGGCTTCCTGCACGCGCTGATGGCGCAGATCTACGAGCACATGACCTTCGACGAGGACCCGACCAACAGCGCCACCTCGGCCGCCGAGGCGTTCGCGCTGAAGCGCGGTGTCTGCCAGGACTACGCGCACATCCTGATCGCCTGCGCGCGCGCCGGCGGCGTTCCGGCGCGGTTCGTCTCCGGCCACTTCCTGCGCTCCGACGGCATGGTCAACCAGCAGGCCGGCCACGCCTGGGCCGAGGCCTTCGTGCCCGATCTCGGCTGGGTCGGCTTCGACGCCGCCAACGGCATCTGCACCACCGACGCCCATGCCCGCGTCGCGATCGGCCTCGACTATCTCGGCGCCGCCCCGGTCCGCGGCACCCGCTATGGCGGCGGCAACGAGACGCTGACGGTCGCGGTCAAGGTCGACCAGGCCGGACGGCCCGGACAGTGGCAGAGCCAGACGCAGTCGTAGGGCTGATCCCTCTCGGCGTCCGTCATTGCGAGCCAACGGGTCGCGCGAACGCGCGCCCGATGACAGGCTCCGCCAAGCAATCCATCTGACCGCTTGCGGAGGCAAGGATTGCTTCGTCGCCTCGCTCCTCGCAATGACGGCAGGGGTGCTATGATCGCTGCTTCAACCACACCAGCGGGACAAGCCATGGCCACCGTAAAACTGCTTTCCGACGCCGAACTCCCGGCGGAGGCACGCGCCGTCTTCGACGACATCCGCAAGACGCGGAACTCGGACTTCATCAACAATTTCTGGCGCGCGCTCGCGCACGATCCGAAGACCCTGCGGCGGACTTGGGAGAGCATCAAGGAGGTGATGGCACCGGGCGCGCTCGATCCGAAGGTCAAGGAGATGCTCTACGTCGCCGTCTCGGTGGCGCACGGCTGCAGCTATTGCATTCACTCGCACACCGCGAGCGCCCGCGCCAAGGGCATGACCGACGCAGAATATCAGGAAATGCTGGCGATCGTCGGCATGGCCGCCGAAACCAACCGGCTGGTCACGGCGCTCGGCGTACCCGTCGACGAGGCCTTCCTCGTCGACGCACCGGCGGGACAGAGGCAGGAGCCGTGACGGCCCTGCCTGGCTCGCGCATGAGTGATGTCACGAAATGCGCTCAACGTCGGATTTGAGGACAACCAGGAAACGGGCAGCTTCGCCGCCCGTCACCACCCGATGATCGAAGGTCAGCGATAGCGGCAGCGTGCGTCGGACCGCAACCTGCCCCCGAAGCGCGACCACGCGCTCCGATATCCGCCCGGCACCGACGATCGCCGTCTGCGGCGGCACGATGATGAGATTGGCAAACCGGCCTCCGATCATGCCGAAGTTCGACAACGTGATCGTCGCACCGCGCAGTTCCTCCGGGGGTATCGCGCGCGCGATTGCGTCGGCTCGCAGACGGTCGAGTCCGGCCCGCAGGTCCGATACGCTCCGCTCCGCGACGTTGCGCAGCACGGGAACGATCAGGCCGCCGCCGGTGTCGACGGCGATGCCGAGATCGATGCGCTCGATCAGGCGCCGTTCTCCCGTACCGGATTGATACCAGGCATTGAGCGCGGGCTCTGCCTTGCAGGCGGCGGCGATCGCCCGCGCCATGCGGATTGTCACGTCCTCGCCCTGCCGCCAATCGTCGATGTCGGCTTCATCGGTGACCGTCGCGGGGACGACTTCCGCGTGCGCTGCCGTCATGCGTTGGGCCATCGCGCGGCGCAAGCCGCGCAGCGGCTCGGCGGGTCCGCTGTGAGACATCCGCTTCGCCGCCCTCTCGACATCGGCCCGCGTGATGGTGCCGCCGGGCCCGGTCGCCTCGACGAGATCGAGCGCGACGTCAAGCTTGCGCGCAAGGGCGCGCACTGCCGGAAATACTTGGGCTCCCTGCCCGCTCGGCGCCGAAGCAGTTGCTGGCGCCGGCCGCTGCTCGCCGGTGTCGAGTTCGCCCACAATCGTGCCGGTGTCCTGCCCGGCGTCCTCGGCAAACTCGACGAGCGGCGCGCCGACCTTCACGATATCGCCCTTGGCACCGAACAGGCGCGCGATGCGTCCGCTCGACGGCGCCGGTATCTCGACCACCGCCTTGTCGGTCTCGACCGAAACGAGCGGCTGATCGGTCACGACGTGATCGCCCTCGTTGACGTACCAGGTGACGATCTCAGCTTCTTCAAGACCTTCACCAAGGTCCGGCAACGTGAACTGGCGCATGGCACAAGGTCCGTTGGTGTTCAGTTGTACTGGTGCGCCTTTCGGGCTGCGGTCACGATGCGTCCGACCGACGGCATGTAGCGTTGCTCGAGGCGGGCCATCGGGATGATCGTGTCGTAGCCGGTGACGCGGGTCACGGGTGCGAGCAGCGAGGATAGTCCGCGCTCGGCAATCATGGCTGCGATCTCCGCGCCAAATCCGCCGGTGTGCGCGGCCTCGTGCACGATGACGCAGCGCCCGGTCTTTGCGACCGACCTCAGCACTGTGTTTTCATCGTAGGGCTTGAGCGTGGCGAGGTCGATAACCTCGGCAGCGATGCTCTCGTCGGCGAGCGCGTCCGCTGCGGCCATCGTTTCCTTCAGCATCGCACCCCAGCTGATCAGCGTGACGTCGCGACCTTCCCTCTCGACAAAGGCGCGATCCATCGGCAAGGCTTCGCCGTTGTCCTCGACCTCGCCTTTCACGGCGCGGTACAACCGCGTCGGCTCCAGGAACACCACCGGATCTGGATCGCGGATCGCGGCGAGGAGAAGTCCATAGGCGCGCTCCGGCGACGAAGGCATCACGACACGCAAGCCCGGAATGTGGGCCAGCATCGCCTCGGTGCTTTCGGAATGATGCTCGGGCGCGCGAATGCCGGCACCATGCGGCGTCCGTAGGACCATCGGACAGGTCAGTCGTCCCTGGGTACGGTTGCGCAGCCGTGATGCGTGGTTCACCAGCTGATCGAGACAGGGATAAATAAATCCCATGAACTGGATTTCGCCGACCGGCTTCAATCCCTGCGCGGCCATGCCGACGCAGAGCCCGCTGATCAGGAGTTCGGCAAGCGGCGTATCAAGAACGCGCTCCGGACCGAAGCGCTCCTGCAAGCCGACGGTCGCGCGGAAGACGCCGCCATTGACGCCGACATCCTCGCCGAGCACGACCACATCGGGATCATCCGCCATGGCGCGGCCGAGAGCCAGATTGATGGCTTCGACCAACGTGACTTCAGGCATCGTCCTCTCCCGCGAGTTCGCGGCGCTGCTCGGCATACGCCTCGGGCAGCTCGGCATAGAGGTTGTCGAACATGGTTTCGGCTCGGCGCGGCGGCGTCTTCAGATAGCGCTCCACCGCCGCTTCGATGCGCTCATGGCACTCGGCGGCGAGCTGCTCCTCGTCCGCCTTGGTCCACATCTTCTGACCCACAAGATAGGACCTGAGGCGCGCGATCGGCTCTTCCTTCCAGTGGGCCTGGACTTCTTCGGCCGAACGATAGCGCAATGCATCATCTGACGTCGTGTGATCGCCGAGCCGGTAGGTGACCGCTTCGATGAAGTGAGGGCCCTTGCCGTCGCGGGCAGCGGCAATGGCCTCCTCGGCGGCGGCACGCATCGCCACCACGTCACTTCCGTCCACCTGCTCGCCGCTGAACCCGGCGCCGATGGCCTTCTGCGCCAGCGTCTCGGACCCCGTCTGCAGCCGCAACGGCACCGATATGGCCCATTGATTGTTGGTGGCGACGAACACGAGCGGCAATTTGTGAACGCCAGCGAAATTCATGGCCTCGTAGACGTCGCCTTTCGAGGTAGCGCCGTCGCCGAACAAGCAGACGGCCACGCGCGGCTCCTTGCGCAGCTTCAGGGCATAGGCAACACCGGCGGCGTGCGGCGCCTGTGATCCGACGGGAACGCAGAACGGGAAATCGTGCACCGGACCGGAGAATTGATTGCCGCGTTCATCGCCGCCCCAGAACAGCAGGATCTCCTCCAGCTTGACGCCACGCCAAAGCAACGCACCATTATCGCGATAGGAGGGCAGCAGAACGTCATCCTCCCGCATCGCACTCGCGATGCCGACCGACACCGCCTCCTGGCCGAGCGAAACGGCATAGGTTCCCAGTCGACCAGTGCGCTGCAATGCAACCGCCTTTCGGTCAAACAGGCGCAAGAGCACCATCGACCGGTAAAGTTCGGCGAGCAGCCTGGCATCGGTGGCGAAGGCAGGAAGCGGCCGCTCTATCGAGCCGTCGGGCGCGAGATAATTGCGGCGGCGCACCTCAAAGCGCGCAATGACGGGGAGCTCTTCGTTTGCTCTTTTGCTGGCCACGCGCTCATTCCTGGAGCGGTTCTGCCTGCCACATTTAGCTATTTGGTGTTCGAGCCGCGACGATGCAATACCGCGGCAGCATCGCTCTGGGCGCACGCGTCAGCGGCCGGGTCGTGAGGATCGATCGACAGGATCCGTGGCACAGCGCCGCAACTGCGGTATAAGAGAGCATGGCAAATGGTCAGGTTGTCCTCGTAACAACTGCGCCGTTGGACGGCGGCCCGCCTGTTCGCTCGGTCTTCTTCGTGGCTGAAGGAGACGCGGCAAAGGCCACGGCAATTATTGCGGACATGATGGCCCCGAATGAAACGATCGAAGCGTGGGGGCCGCTTCCCGAAGCAGCTGTCAAGGCGCTCGGGTTGAAACCCGGTGACTACACCCACACCTGACTTGCATCGGATAGCTGTCCGGCGCGTCTGCGGCCGCATCCTTGCGCAGAGGGTGTGATCTTGACGCGGCCTCGCTTGCCACCCGCGCTCCCGATCACAACGCGGGGAGCCCTCTTTCTCGAGCAAGGGACATGGCGTAATCTGCAGCGAGCTGCCCTTAGACGGGACGGGCCGACGTCGCCGTTTGAAGGAACGGGCAGCGGTCAGGCCGTCGGCAGGCATCGCAGTCTGAAAGCAGCGCCTGCCTTATGGGGCGCTCCCTCAACTTCAACATGAAGCACGTTGGCCTGCCGCGCGCGCGGCAGACAAGGGCGGTGCGTAACCCTTGGAGGACGACATGGCGACATTCATATTGAGGATCGACTGGACCGACCAGGGAATTCGTAATGTCAAGGAAGCTCCCAAGCGCAGCCGAGCGGCGAAAGAACTCGCCAAGACGCTGGGTGTCGAAATCAAGGAGGTCTATCTCACCTCCGGCGAGCACGACATCCTTCTTCTCGCCGAGGCGCCTCTCGGCGACAACATCACAAAACTCGCGCTGGCCCTCAGTTCTCTGGGAAACATACGGACCTGCACATCACGGGCCTGGCCCGAGGCCGAGTGGACCAAGCTGATATCGGAGCTTCCGTAGCGGCTTCGGATGTCCAGTGGACCTCTGCGCGGCCTGACTGACGGGTACCATCGCTATTCTGACACCCGGCGATCGGCGCGAGCACTCCGCGCGTGCGCAGGGCGACTGTCTCTTATACACATCTGACGCTGCCGACGACCATGG
>NZ_JAQOSR010000250.1:0-9297 GCF_046718885.1 Bradyrhizobium sp. UFLA01-814
TCATGGTGCTGAGCGCGTTCTGCGCCGTGCTGTTCGCCAACCTGTTTCCGCAGGTGTCGCCGCTGTTAATGCTGATCCCGGTGATCGCGCTGTCCTTTGCGGTCGGATGGCTCTATCAGGCTGCCATCGTCAACCGGGTCGTAACCTCGCCCGATCCGCTGTCGCCACTGCTGCTGACGTTCGGCGTTTCAGTCATTCTGCGCAACGTGATGGTCGAGGTGTTCGGCGCCGACGTGCGCAGCCTCCAGGTCGGCGAGTTGTCGCGCGCCAGCCTCGAGATTGCTGGTCTCAACATCGGCATCATGCCGCTGCTGACGCTGGTGCTCGCCGCATTGCTGTTCATGGCGCTGCAACTCGTGCTGCGCCATACCGAGTTCGGCCGGATCGTGCGCGCCACCGCCGACCGCCGCGATATCGTCCGGCTGTCCGGGGTCAAGCCCGACCGGGTTTATAACTACGTCATGGGCCTGTCGCTCGCGCTCGGCGCGATCGGCGGCGTGCTGCTTGCGGTGCGCTCGAGTTTCACGCCGTTCTCGGGCGCCGAGCGGCTGCTGATCGCGTTCGAGGTCGTGGTGCTCGGCGGGCTCGGCTCGTTCTGGGGCGCACTGCTCGGCGGCATCGCGCTCGGCATCGCGCAATTGATCGGGTTGAAGATCGATCCAAATGCCGGGCTGCTTTACGCGCACCTCCTGTTCTTCATCATGCTGCTGATCCGGCCGTCGGGTCTCGTGTCGAGCAGGGTGTGACGCCGATGCCGACACGGATCATTCTTGCGGCCTCTGCCATCGTGCTCGTCGCGGTGATCGCCGGCGCGCCCTTCGTGCTGAACGAGGGCTTTCTGCGGCTCGCGACCGAGTGCCTGCTCTTGCTGACGATGGCGCAGATGTGGAACCTGCTGGCGGGCTATGCCGGGCTGGTGTCGCTCGGCCACCAGGTCTTCATCGCGTTCGGCGCCTATGCGCTGTTCCTGACCTCGGGCTGGCTCGAGGTCACGCCGATCTGGGTGCTGCCGGTCGCGCCGCTGGTGGCGGGCGCGGTTGCGGCGATCATCGCCTTTCCGCTGTTTCGGTTGCGCGACGCCTATTTCTCGATCGCGATGTGGGTGTTCGCCGAGATCATCGGTGCGTTCACGATGAAGTCGCAGGCCGTCGGCGGCACGTCGGGCGTGCCGCTCGCGACCAGCAAGCTGATCGATTTCGACTGGTTCGAGCCGACGATGTTCTGGCTCGCCGGCGGCCTGACGCTCGTCACCATCGCGGCGCTGTACAGGATGATGACGTCGAGCTTCGGGCTCGGGCTGATGAGCGTGCGCGACAATGATCTTGCCGCGATGAGCGTCGGCGTCGACGTCCGGCACAATCGTTTCGTCGCCTTCGTGCTCTCGGCGGCGGGATGCGGGCTCGCCGGCGCGCTCAGCTTCATGGGCAATCTGTTCATCGCGCCGCTGGCGGCCTTCGACGTCAACTGGTCCGTCTACATGATGTTCATCGTGATCATCGGCGGTATCGGAACCCTGGAAGGCCCGATCCTCGGCGTCATCATCTTCTTCGGCCTCCGCGAGCTGATGACCGGACCGCTCGGGCTGTCCGGCGGCTGGTATCTGGTCGGGCTCGGCATCATCGCCGTCGTGGTGATGATCGTGGCGCCGCGCGGCATCTGGCCGGCCTTGCGCGATCGCATCGGCGTGCGGCTGCTCGATGTCCACCGCGCCGCGCCACGCCCGGCCACGGCCGCGATCCTGCCGGCTGCGTCGGAACAGGTTACCGGATGAGGCGGGCCTTCACGTCGCCACCGTTGCTTGTATTCTGACTGTTCTGGCTTTGAGTGGAGGGCGGAATGGCTCTGATATCCCGGCATGACGTATGGGCAGTGGCCGGCCTGATGGTCGCAACATTGGCGGCACCGCTGCCGGCGCAGGCCGAGCGCCGGATGTGGCCGCAGGTGACCGCAACGCACCCGATGGACGGGCTCACCACCGACGAAATCCGCTCGGTCTCCGATACCCTTCGCGGCGCCGGCAAGCTCGACGATTCGGCGCGGGTCGTCTCGATGTCGGTCGAGGAGGATCCCAAGGACGAGGTGCGGGCGTGGAAGCCCGGACAGCCCTTCACGCGTCGGGCCAGCGCCACGTTGCTGAGCGGCGGGCATCTCTACGAGGCGCATATCGATCTCGCCGCGCGGAGCGTGCTCGGCTGGCAGGAAGTCAGGGATCATGAGGCCGCGTTGACCATCGACGAGCTGATCTCCGCCGGCGACCTGCCGAAGCAGGACCCGCGCTGGATCGCCGCGATGGCCAAGCGCGGCATCACCGATTTCCGCAACGTGATGTGTCTACCGCTGACGGTCGGTCCGGTGAGCGACCCGGCCCTGAAAGGCCGCCGCCTGCTCAACGTTCCCTGCGTCGACACCACGGGCGCCGCCAACAATCTCTGGGGCAAGCCGATCGAGAACCTGTTCGCCCAGGTCGATCTCAAGAGCAAGACGGTGCTGTCGGTGACCGATCTCGGCGTGGTGCCGCCACCGCCGCAGACGCCGTCGCACGCCTATGCCGACTCCGGAACATATCGCAAGCCGCCGAAGCCGATCGAGATCACCGCGCCCGAGGGCAGCAATGTGAAGGTGGAGGGCGGCCAGGTCCGCTGGGACAACTGGTCGTTCCATGTCCGTCTCGAGCCGCGCGTCGGCGCCGTGCTGTCGCTGATCCGTTACGATGACCACGGCACGCTCCGCGACATCGCCTATCAGATCTCGGCGAGCGAGATGTTCGTGCCCTATATGGACCCGGCGCCGACCTGGTCGTTCCGCGCCTATATGGATATCGGCGAGTACGGCTTTGGCGTGCTCTCCAGCGAATTGCAGCGCGGCGTGGATTGTCCCGAAGGCGCGCATTATTTCGACCTGACGATCTCGGATACCAAGGGTGCGCCGGTCGTGTCCAAGGGCGCGGTCTGTATCTTCGAGCGCCCGACCGGCGATCCGATCTGGCGCCACAGCGAGCTGATCAACAACACCGCCGAGGTGCGGCCGAACAATGAGCTGGTGGTGCGGATGGCGCCGGTGGTCGGCAATTACGACTATCTGGTGGACTACGTGTTCGACCGTGCCGGCAATATCGACGTGCGGCTCGGCGCCTACGGCATCGACGCCACCAAGGGCGTCGCGAGCAAGACACTGAGCGACCCGACGGCTACGCAGGATACCGCCCTTGGGACGCTGGTCGACGAACGCCTGCTTGCAGTCAATCACGATCACTACATGACGTTCCGGATCGACATGGACGTCGACGGCACCTCGAACCGGCTGGTCGAGGATCGCTTCAATGTCCGCCGGCTGGAGCAGGGCCAGCGCAAGAGCCTTTGGCAGGTCGACACCAGGCCGGTCGCGACCGAAGGGCCGATCACCATGCCGTTGAACGCGGCGCAGTTCAGGATCGAGAGCACGGGCAAGACCAACAGCCGCGGCTATCGTACGAGCTATCAGCTGATGCCTGGCCACTCCGACGTCTCGCTGCTCGCCAAGGACGATCCGATCCAGCTGCGCGCAGGTTTCAGCGCCTACACGCTGTGGACCTCGGCCTACGCCAAGGACGAGCGCTACGCTGCGGGCATGTATCCGAACGGAAACCCTGAGGTCGACGGCCTGCCGAAATGGACGGCGGCGAAGCGGCCGATCGAGGACCGCGACCTCGTGCTGTGGTACACGGTCGGCTTCCGCCACGTGCCGCGCGCAGAGGATTGGCCGGTCATGCCGGGCCTGTGGCATGGCTTCCGGCTGCGTCCGTTCAACTTCTTCGATCGCAATCCCGCGCTCGACGTGCCGCCGATGGTGAATGCCAGGGACACCAAATGAGGGGGCGGGCGCGTCGCATCGGAGCGGTGGCCGGCGCGCTGCTTGCGCTGTTGGCGACCGGCCCAGCCGCGCTTGGTGCGGCGGCTGAAAGCAGTGTTGACGATGCGTCCTTGCTCTATCTGAGCAGTAGCGACTGGGAGCGACAGTCCGCGCCGCGCAAGGTCGCGCTGGCGGCCGACTTCATGCGCATCTTCTGCACCGACCAGCGGATGTCGCCGGCATCGCTGGCTGATTGCCTCGACCGCGACAAGGCGGATGGCGCGCCGTTCGAGCGCGCCATGGCCTGTGTCAGTGCGCTGTCAACCGGCCGCTGAGAGCCCGGCGTCGATTCCTTCGGCGATCCGCCTCACGTCGGCCGACGTCAGGATCAGGGGCGGCGACAGGATCAGGTTGTTGCCGGAAACGCGCAGCATCACGCCGGCCTCGTAGGCGGCGTCAGCAACCTTCGCCATCGTCTTCTTGTCGGCGGGCTTCTTGCTGTCGCGATCGGCGACCAGTTCGAGCGCGGCCATCAAACCCTTGCCCCTGACGTCGCCGACCAGCGCATGCCTCGCCTTGAGCGCGGCGAGCGCCCGCGCAAGGTCCTCGCCGCGCGCGGCGGCATTCTCGTCAAGCTTGAGGCGGCGGGTCTCGGCGAGCGCCGCAAGGCCCGCGGCACAGCCGACCGGATGGCCGGAATAGGTGTAGCCGTGGCCGATCGAGCCGAACGTGGTCGTGTCGGCCTCGAAGGCCTCCGCAACCTGCTCGCCGATCAGCGTCGCGCCAAGCGGGAAATAGCCTGACGTGATCGCCTTGGCCATCGTCATCATGTCGGGCTTCACGCCCCAGAGCCGCGAACCCGACCACGCGCCGGTGCGTCCGAAACCGGTGACGACCTCGTCCGCGATCATCAGGATGCCGTGACGCTCGCAGATCTCGCGCACGAGCTTCATGAAGCTGTCCGGCGGCACGATCACGCCGCCGGCCCCTAACACCGGCTCCATGATGAAGGCGGCGATGGTGTCGGCGCCCTGGAACGCGATCTCCTCCTCCATCGCCGCCGCGCACAGCTGCGCGAGTTTTGCGGGATCAGGCTCGTTGAAGGGATTGCGATAGGTCGACGGCGCGGGGATATGGAACACGCCGGGCAGCATCGGCTCATAGTTGCGGCGGAAATTGGCGTTGCCGTTGACGGACGCGCCGCCGAAATGGGTGCCGTGGTAGCCCTTCTTCAGCGCCAGGAACTTGGTGCGGTCAGCCTGGCCCTTGATCTTCCAGTATTGCCGCGCGAGCCGCAGCGCGGTCTCGACCGAGTCCGATCCGCCCGAGGTGAAGAAGGCGCGCACCATGCCTTCCGGCTTGAACCATTCGGTGAGCTCGTAGGCGAGCTCGATCGAGGGGCCACTCGAGGTGCCGCGGAAGCCCGAATAATACGGCAGCGCGCTGAGCTGGTCCGCGATCGCCTGTTTGATCGGATCGCAGCTGTAGCCGAGATTGACATTCCACAATCCGCCGACGGCATCGATCACGGTCTTGCCGTCGATATCGGTGACTTCAACGCCTTCGCCCTTCATCACGATTCGCGGCGGCTGCGCCCGCATTTCGGCGGGATGGGCCATCGGGTGCCAGATCGGCTTGGCGTTGTTCTCAACCAGGAAGTTTCTGTCGCGCATGATCGTTCCCTGTCCGGCTGGAGCCTTTTCCGTTCCGATGGAATCGGGACGGGCCTCCAGATTCTAGTCTTGATGCGCTTTCTTCACGCGAACCGGTACCCACTTCGCTCGAAAGCGCTTTAGTCGAATTGCAGCCCGAAATGCCGCAGCGCCTCGCTGTAGGACGCGGCGGGATTGCGCACATCAAACAGCACCGTGCGCATGTTGCATGCGGCGGCGCCTGCGATGTTGCGGCGCTGGTCGTCAACGAAGACGCAATTGTCTGCCTCCAGCGCCAGTTCGTCCAGCACGCTTTGATAGGCGCGAGGGTCGGGTTTCAGGATCCCGGTATGCGTGGCATCGACGATGGTGTCGAAGCGCTTGAGGATAGAAAGACGGCTGCGGAAATCGGCACCGTAGAACAGGTCGAGCTCGTTCGAGAGAATGGCGAGGCGGAACCCGGCATCGGCGGCGAGGGTGATCGCGCGCGCTGCCTCGGGGCGGATCACGGTGTCGGGATCGGCGCCGCGCGCGCGTTTGACGAAGGTCTCCATGTCGCGCCAGTCCTCGCCGACCAGGCGCCCGACCTCGCGGCTGCGGGTCAGCCAGTAGTCGCGCTCAGAAATTTCGCCGCGTTGCATCGACGTCCACAGCGGATCGCTGTCGGGGGCGAACGGTCCGAGCCATTTCAGCGTGCATGGGGCGAGCCCGAGCGTACGCTCGGTCAGGTCATGGGTCTCGAACAGGGTCTTCGAGATCACCCCGCCGAAGTCGAGCACCAGCGCCTGGGCAAGCGGCCTCCTCATGCGGCAGCCGTGGTGCGGCCGCGAGGGACAATGCCGGCAGCGACCCACCGATCGAAGATGCCGAGCACCGTTTCGTTGAATGCGGCGCTGTTGATGTGATCCTTGATCTCGTGCAGTTCGACGGGCGCCTTGATCGCCGATCGCATGGCGTCGACGAAGGCGGCGAGGGCGTCGGGATCGTGCAAGGCTTCGCCTTCGCGATCCCATTGCTGGATGCCGCCGGCGGGCAGCACGAAGGCAACGGGAGCGTTGGCCTGGGACAGTTTCCCGGCAATCGCGCGGGCGATCCGTTGGCGATCAGCGGATCCCGACGTTGCCGACGCAAGCAGCCGGTTGTGCGCGTGGAATGGACGATCCGACAGCTCGTTCGGAACCCCAAGCCATGCCGGGAAGTCGACCATGTCGATCGCCCCGGGTGCGACGATCTGTGGAATGCCGGCTCTGCCCGCATTCTCCAGCCTGTCAGCGCCGGAATTGACCACCGAGCCGGTGAGCTGGTTGGCGACCTCCTGCAGGCTGAGGTCCAGCACCGCGGCAAAGCCACCTTGCGCGGCGATCGATTCCATCGCGCGGCCGCCCATGCCGGTGGTGTGGAAGACGACCACCTCGTAGCCGCGCCGTTCGAGCTGCGGCTTGAGCTCGACCATGTAGCGCAGGCAGCTCTTGCCGAGCGAGGTGATCGCAACGACCGGCCGATCCTTGCGCGGCCTGATTGCGCTTCTGGCGGCGCCGACGATTGCGCCGCAGGCTTGCGACAGCACGGCGGTGCAGGTGCCGTTGAGGCCATAGAGGCCGCCGGCCCACAGGATCATCATCAGGTCGGCGGCGACGCGCTCGGGTGGGATCAGATGCGAGAAGGCGACGGTCGAGACGATCAGCTTCGGCAGGCCGAGCGGCAGCGCCTGCGCGACGTCGAGCGCAAGGTCGGTGCCCATCGTGCCGCCGATCGCGATCACGCCGTCGATGGCATCGCGCTCCGCGAGCGCGCGCGCCAGGTTGGCGGCGCCGACCGCCATCAGCGACATCGCGGAATTCTCGTCGCCGCTCGATGCGATCGCCTCAATCGTGGTTTGTGCAGCGGCCGCCACCGCGTGCTTGTCATGTGCCGCCTGGTACGGCGGATCGCCGAGCACGCTGATGTCCATCATGATGGTTCGGCCACCGGCGCGGGCGATGCACTCGCTCATGAACAGCAGTTCGTCGGCCTTGGTGTCTCCCGTTCCGATCAGGAGAATGCGGGGCTGCGTCATCTCAGGCATGACCTTCGGCTCGCCGGCAGGCGTAAGGGATGGTGACAACCGGTTTGGATAACGCAGGCGGAGCGCTCGGCCATCGTGCGATCACGCTATGGGGACGCGCCTTGCCGTGACATCCACCTATCGGTTGATTGCTGCCAAAGCCTTGATTTGGCGAGGATTGCGCCATGCCAGCGGTCTTGCTCGGAAGCCGCTTTTGTCATCGTCATAATTGTCTCGCATGCAGCAAGCCCAGATTGATCGACTACGCGCGGCCGTCATTCCGGCCCAGCAGCTCTTCATCGGCGGCCGGCCGGCGCCGGCGATCAGCGAGGCACGGCTTGATGTCGTGTCGCCGATCGACGGCCGGCTATTGACCAGCATAGCCGACGGCGACGTGGCCGATGTCGACGCCGCAGTCAGACATGCGCGGCAGGCCGTCGAACAGGGCAGCTGGTCGCGCGCGGCGCCGGCGCAGCGCAAGAAGGTGTTGCTGCGGTTCGCCGACCTCATCGAGCAGCACGCGCTCGAGATTGCGGTGCTCGGCGTGCGCGACAACGGCACCGAGATCAGCATGGCCTACAAGGCCGAACCGCTCTCGGCCGCCGGCACCATCCGTTACTACGCCGAGGCGATCGACAAGGTCTATGGCGAGATCGCGCCGACCTCAGGTGATGTGCTCGGGCTCGTGCATCGCGAGCCGCTTGGTGTCGTCGGCGTGATCGTGCCGTGGAATTTCCCGCTGATGATCGGAGCGTGGAAGATCGGCCCCGCGCTCGCCGCCGGAAATTCGGTCGTGGTCAAGCCGCCGGAGCTTGCCTCGCTGACGCTGCTGCGGCTTGCCGAGCTCGCGACCGAGGCGGGGTTACCGGATGGCGTGCTCAACGTCGTCACCGGCCGCGGCGCATCCGCCGGCGAGGCGCTTGCGCTGCACATGGATGTCGATGTGCTCGCCTTCACCGGCTCGGGTGCGGTGGGCCGGCGGCTCCTGGAATGCTCGGCGCGATCGAACCTGAAACGCGTCCATCTCGAGCTTGGCGGCAAGTCGCCCAACATCGTGTTCGCCGATGCGCCCGACATCAAGCATGCGGCCAAGGTCTCGGCGAGCGGCATCTTCCGAAACTCCGGCCAGGTCTGCGTGGCCGGATCGCGGCTGCTCGTGCAGTCCTCGATCTACGATCGCTTCATGGCCGAGCTGCTCGATGCCACCGCCAAACTCCGCGTCGGCGATCCCCTCGAATTGACCTCGGATATCGGCGCTATCGCGAGCAAACCGCAGTTGCGCAAGAATCTGGATGCCGTTGCCGGCGCGGAAGCGCAGGGCGCGAAGCGGCTGTTTGGCGGCGAGCAGATCCGCGCCGAGAGCGGCGGCAACTTCATGGCGCCTACGATCCTCACCGAGGTGACGCCGTCGATGCAGGTCTGGCACGAGGAGGTGTTCGGCCCGGTGCTTGCAGTGACGCGGTTCGAGGGCGAGGAAGATGCCACAGCGCTCGCCAATGCGACCTCCTATGGACTTGCATCGGCGGTGTGGACGGCAAGTCTGTCGACGGCGCATCGCATGGTGCGCGCCATCAAGGCCGGCGTCGTGCACGTCAACGCCTATGGCGGCGCCGACATCACGGTGCCGCTCGGCGGCTTCAAGCAATCCGGCTTCGGACGCGACAAGTCGCTGCACGCCCTCGATGCCTATACCGACCTCAAGACCGCCTGGATCGCGCTATGACAGCTGCAACCGCCGAACGCACGGGCGTTCTGAACCGACTGCTCGATGCC
>NZ_JAQOSR010000251.1:0-9144 GCF_046718885.1 Bradyrhizobium sp. UFLA01-814
ATCCTAAGTCTCGTGGGCTCGGAGATGTGTATAAGAGACAGTTCCAGGACATGGCCAACAAGAAAGTCGTGGTTGCCGGCGCGACCGGCCTCGTGGGCAACGCCGCCTTGCGACACTTCGGCGCATCCGACGATTGCGAGCGGATTGCGCTGTCGCGCCGCAAGCCACGCGATCTCTACGGCGCACGGCATGTGCGAATCGATCTCACCAGCGCGGAGGATTGCCGTCGCGCCGCAGCCGAGCTCTGCGGCGCAACGCACCTGATCTACGCCGCGCTGTATGAGGCGCCCAGCCTGGTCGATGGCTGGCGCGATGCCGGGCAGATCGAAACCAACGACCGGATGCTGCGCAATTTGATGGGCGTGCTCGAACCCGTCGCGCCCGATCTCAAGCATGTCGCGCTGCTGCAGGGCACCAAGGCCTATGGCGTGCATGTCCGGCCGCTCACGGTGCCGGCGCGCGAGGGCCGTTCCGAAATGTACGAGCAGCCGAATTTCTATTGGGCGCAGGAGAATTTCCTGCGCGAGCTGCAGCGGGGCAAGAGCTGGCACTGGAGCATCCTGCGCCCGGTCTTGATCATCGGCGAAGCCATGGGCGGTGCGATGGACCTGATCCCGCCGCTCGGCGTCTATGCGGCGGTGCTGCGCGCGCAGGGCAGGCCGCTGGATTATCCGGGCGGCGCGCCGCGCGTCGCGCAGGCGGTCGATGTCGATCTGCTGGCACGCGCGATCGCCTGGTCGGGCGACGCCGAGGCTGCGCGCAATGAAGCGTTCAACGTCACCAATGGCGACGTCTTCACCTGGGAAAATATCTGGCCGGCGGTATCGGATGCGCTCGAGATGACGCCGGGCCGGCACGTGCCGCTGTCGCTGGCGCAGAGCTGGCCGCAATGGATCGCGTCGTGGGACGAATTGCGCAGGAAGCACGACCTGATCGCGCCCGGCCTGGAGGAATTCGTCGGCCTGTCGTTCCAATATGCCGATTACAGCCTGCGCTACGGACAGACTGAATCGGGTCCGCCGTCGATCGTCTCGACGGTGAAGATCAACCAGGCCGGCTTCACCGAGATGATGGATACCGAGGCGATGTTCCACAAATGGTTCAGGCTGGCGAAGGCGAGCCGGCTGCTGCCGTAAGTCGTTCAGCCTGCGCTCTCTCTACTCCCTCTCCCCGTTCTTACGGGGAGAGGGTTGGGGTGAGGGGCCTCCATCCGGCGAGCACTTTGCTTCTTATTGATGAGCGTGCCTTGCCCCTCACCCGGATCGCATCTTGCGATGCGATCCGACCTCTCCCCGCAAAGGGCGGGGAGAGGTGAAGGACGTCCCGTCGTCCGAGCGTCAGCGCGAAAACGCCTGCTCCATCGCCTTGCGCGTCTTGATCGTGTCGCTCGTCTCGTCGACCTCGACATCGCTCCAGCGCACCACCGCGCCATGGGCGACGTCGCTCTTCAGCTTCACCCGATGGGCAAGCCCGATCGGCAATGCGCCGGCGGCGAGGCTGGCGGAGGCCGGCATCAGCTTGCCCCACACGGTATAGCCGCCTTCGCCGTCGAGCATCTCGCCGGCGCGCAGATTGCGCTTTGCCACCGACGCGACGTCGCCGCGGAAGCCGCGCGGCTGCCCGGTCGGCTCGTTGCGCAGCGCCGCCGACAGCACGGAGATGTTCAGCTCGAGCCCGATCAGATGGTACGGCTTGTACATCGCCGCATAGCGGCCGGAGGCGTCGGTCTTGAGGCCGTACTGCTTGAAGCAATCGGCGGCATAATCATTGGGTGCCTCCAGCACCACATAAACGCCCCAGCGCAGATCGCGAAACACCGGACGGCCGTCGCGCTCCAGCGACGACACCACCTCGACGATGCCGGATTTCTCCAGCACGCCGCCCTTGTCGCGCGGCCGCATCACATGCGGCAGGTCGTCGACGCCGCAGGGCGGAAACAGCAATCCCTCCGACGGCACGTCGAGGGTGCAGGCATTGGCGATCGCCGCCATCTCGATCGCGGATTTGGTGCCGTCGAGGAAGGAGTTGAACATCTGCGGGTTCATGCCGGCGGATTGCGCCTCGCCGGCGGTGAGCCCGTAATGCTGCCACACGCCCTCCGGCGTGACGTCGTGATAGGCCGGCAGGTATTTGGTGCCCTTGCCGGCGGCGACGACGCGGAAGCCTGTCGCGCGCGCCCAATCGACCATCTCGGCCGTCAGCGCCGGCTGGTCGCCATAGGCGAGCGAATAGACCACGCCGGCCTTGCGTGCCTCCTCGGCGAGCAGCGGCCCTGCCAGCACATCGGCCTCGACATTGACCATCACGACATGCTTGCCGGCGGCGATCGCCGCGCGGGCATGGCGGATGCCGACGGCGGGATTGCCGGTCGCTTCCACCACGACATCGAATGCGCCGCCGGCGATCGCACGTGCACCGTCGTCGGTGAAGGTGGTGGCGCTGATCCGCGCGTCGTCCCAGCCGACGGTGCGGCACGCCTCGCGGGCGCGGTCGCGGTCGAGATCGACGATCACGGGCACCTCAAGCCCCGGCGTGTGTGGCACCTGCGACAGGAACATCGAGCCGAATTTTCCGGCGCCGATCAGGACAACGCGCACCGGCTTGCCGGCGGCGGCGCGGGTTTTGAGGAGGTGATGCAGGTTCATGATGCTTTCCAATTAGAGAGTCACTCCGGGGCGACGCGTAGCGTCGAACCCGGAAACTCGAGATTCCCAGATGCGCAATTGCGCATCTGCGGTTCCCGCTTCCCGTGCCCCGGAATGACGGTCGAAGACTTTACTCCGCCGCCTGCCGCGGTGCACGGGCGAGCCGCAGCAGCGCGTCGTCGGCGACGGTCTGGATCGGCGTGAAGTCGCGGTGCGCGATGTAGTCGGGCCGCGTCGGGGTGCGGATGTAGTTCGAGACCGCGTTCAGCGTCAGGTAGACGATCTTGCGCGGGTAGGGCGTGATGTTGCCGCTCGATCCGTGCACCAGATTGCCGTGGAACATCAGCATGCCGCCGGGCTTGCCGGTCGGCGCGACGATGCCGCCCTGCTTCACGAGGCGGGTCACCGTCTCCTCGTCCAGCGTCCACAGCGGGTAGGATGTGGTTTCGAGATCGTGCGAGGCCTTCAAATCGCCCGCGGTCTGGCTCTGCGGCACCAGCATCAGCGGGCCGTTGATCGGCATCACCTCGTCGAGGAAGATCGCGATGTTCATCGCGCGCGGTTCCGGCATGCCGTCATCGCGCTTCCAGGTGCCGTAGTCCTGGTGCCACTGCCAGACGTCGCCGGTGAAGGCCGCCTTCGCGTTGATCTTGAACTGATGCATGTAGACCTTCTCACCGAACAGCTGCTCGATGGGGTCGATCATGCGCGGATGCGCGCCGAGGAGCCCGAACGCCTCATTGTAGAGATGCGCGGCAAAGGCCGTGCGCGGCGCCCCGCTCTTCTCGCGCCACACCTCGGGGCGATTGGCGTCATAGATCGAGACCGCCTCGCGCGCGAGGAAATCGACCTCTTCCTGGCTGAACAGCTCGGGCAGGAACAGCCAGCCTTCGCGATGGAAAAATTCGACCTGCTCTTGGGTCAGTTTCATGGTGCTTTCCTCCTGTTGTTATTCTGTCTCCCCTCATGGTGAGGAGCGCGCCTTCGCGCGTCTCGAACCATGAGGCCTCGCTGGCTCATCCTTCGAGACGCGGCTTGCGCCGTTCCTCAGGATGAGGTCGGCCGGCGGTTCACGCCGCCACGTCGATTGCCCTCAGCTTCTCCTCGGTCATCCGCCCTGCCGTCTGCGCATGCGCCAGCGCCGCGGCTTCTGCCGCTGCGGCATTGCCGGAAAAAACATGCGCGGCGATGGTCTCGTGCTCGGTCCAGGCGCTGCCGCGGTAATCGAGCTCGGCGAGCACGGTCGCCATCGAGCGGCGCATATGCGGCCATTGCGGCGCGATCATCTCCTCGATCGCGGAATTGCCGGCGAGACGATAGATCGCGCTGTGGAAATCGACGTCGAGTGCGATCAGGCGCGCCAGCGGCGTACCGTCGTCAATCGCGCGTCCGGCTTCGAGCGCGGATTCGAGTTGCGCGCGTGCCGCGGCATCCGCTTTGACACGCGCAGCGGCAAGCCGCGCCGCCAGCGCATCGATGGCGCCGCGGACTTCATAGAGTTCGCGGATGCGCTGCGGATCGAGTTGCGTCACCTCGAAGCCGCGTTTGCCGCTCTCGGCGACAAGGCCCTGGCGATGCAACAGATGCAGGGCGTGCGAAATCGGCTGGCGCGAGACGCCGAGCCGATCGGCAAGTTCGTTCTGGGTGATGCGCTGGCCAGGCAGCAGCGTGCGGTCGATGATCGCTTCGAGCAGTCGCCCGTAAACCTGGTCGATGAGGTTTGGAAGCGGATCCAACGGGATCATAATGACCGTCCAAATTGGAATACGGAATTCCGTGTTCGAAATTGAGCCTACTGCGGGTTATGGAAGCGGTCAAGGCGGGAGGACAGCGAAATACTAAGCGATTGAAATAACAATGATTTATGAGGCGGCCGGAGAGGTGGCACGGCCGCCCCGTGCATCCGGCGGAGGTCTAATCAAGTGAGGTGAGCGCATAGGTTAGGCTCCCTCCCCGTGCGGGGGAGGGTTGGGGACCCCGGGCGCCGGCGCTAAAGATTGGCGCGCTGTTTCAAAGGATGCTGCTGCGCCTCCGCGCCCCGTTACTTCGCCTTGCCCAGCTCCATCAGCGTCCGCGTCATCAGATAGAGCCGCGGCACGATCGAGTTGGTGTCGATGTATTCGTCGCGCGCGTGATAGCCCCAGCCGGCGAGGCCGAAGCTCTCGACCACGACGGCCTTGCCGCTGCGCGCTGCGTAGCCGGCGTCGGTCGCGCCGCCGGTCATTTCCGCGATGTCGAGCGTGCGCCCGAGCTCGGTGTAGATCGCCTGTCCTTGCCTGGCGAGCGCGCGGCCGCGATCATCGGCGACGAAGGGCGGACGGCCCGCGACGACCTTCACGGTCACCTCGGTGTCCGCGATCAGTCTGTTCTTCACCTTCTCGTCGAGCGCGGCCTGCAGCTTTTGCACGCCGTCGGGAATGGTGAGGCGGATGTCGGCACCGGCGGTGGCGTGATCGGGGATCTGGTTGCGCACGGTGCCGGCCTTCGCGGTGGTCCAGTTCAGCTGCGTGCCCGGAATCGATTTCGCGACGTCCTGGGTCTGCAGCAATTGATGCGCGAGCTCGATTAGCGCGTTGCGGCCGAGCTGCGGCGCGACGCCGGCATGCGAGGCCTTGCCCTTGACATCGATCGTGCCGGTGGCGGTGCCGCTGGCGCCAAGCAGCAGGCTCTCATTTTTCGCGACCGGCGGCGCCACCGTCGGCTCGCAGGACAGCACCACATCGTGCTGATCGGCGAGCTCGGCGATGATCTCGCCGGAGCCGATCGAGCCGACCTCCTCATCCGGATTGAACGACACCGTGAGCTTGGCGTAGTCGCGCCAGCCCGCATCGTTGAGGATCTTCAGTGCATGCAGGACGACGGCGATGCCGCCCTTGTCGTCGGCAATGCCGGGTCCGTAGATCCTGGTGCCGTCGATTTTGTAGGGCTGGGTGTCCAGGATGCCGTGCTCGTACACCGTATCCATATGCGCGATCAGCATCAGCTTCCTGCTGCCGCTGCCCTCAAAGCTGCCGATCACCATGTCGGCACCGGCGCCCTTCGTGGTCTTGGGGCGTTCGGTCCTGGCGCCGAGCGCCTTCAGCCGTGCCTCGGTGTAGTCGGCCATCTTCTTCAGGCCTTCGACATCGCTGGAGCCCGACTCGATCAGCACCATGTCGTGCAGGCTCTCGATCACCGCCGGCTGGGCCTGCTCGGCGGCCGCGCGCAGCTTCTCGTCTGCGGCGGCAAAGGCGGAGGAGGAGGCGAGGGCGAGCAGGCCGGCCGACGCGAGCAATTTGATGGATCGTTTCATGATCGTCCTCCCTGCGCAGATGCAGGGAGACACTAGCATTGCGACTTGTCTGCCTCCAGCTGTGTCAGCTGCGCTCGAGCACCTCGACATCGAAAGTCTCGATCTCCGAGGCATCGGCGGTCGCATCGATCGCCGCGATCCGGTCGCCTGAGATCATGACCCGCAGCACAACGCGCAGCGCACCGCCGAAGATGACGGCAACGCCGATCTCGCCGTCGACCAGCGCGGGCTTCGCCGCCTGCGCGCGTCCCTTGAAGCTTTCGGCCACCGCTGCGGCGCCGCGGATCACCGGCAGCGAGCCGAGCCGCTGCGCGGCCTGATCGGCGCGCACCACGACATCCGGCGCCAGCACGGCCAGCAGCCCTTCGAAATCGCCGTTGCGGGACGCGGCAAGAAAGGCCTCGACAATGCCGCGCTGCCGGCTGAGATCGGCATCCGGCGCGGGGGGCGTGCCCTGCACGCGACGCCTGGCGCGGCTGGCGAGCTGCCGCGCGGCGGCCGGCGTGCGGCCGACGATCGGCGCGATCTCCTCGAATGGCACCGCGAACATGTCGTGCAGCACGAAAGCCAGCCGTTCGGCCGGCGCCAGCGTCTCCAGCACCACGAGCAGCGCCGCGCCGACGGAATCGGCCATCTCGGTCTCACGCTCGGACGGATTGTCCGCGATCGGTTCCGGCACATGTGGGCCGATCGGCTCCTCGCGGCGCGATTTGCGCGAGCGCAGCATGTCGAGGCAGATCCGCGCGATCACCGTGGTCAGCCATCCCCCGAGATTGTCGACCGCAGCAGCGTCGGTGCGGCCGAGCCGCAGCCAGGTTTCCTGCACGGCATCGTCGACTTCGGCGGTCGAGCCCAGCATGCGGTAGGCCACGGCCCGCAAGCGCGGCCGGTTGGCCTCGAACTGTTCGGTGAGAGAATTTTTCTCGTCCATCGGTCACATTCCCTTTGTCCGCTCCGTCATGGCCATGACGAACGAAACTGCGCCGGTGTGACAACAGATCGGCGCAGCGCCGTCAAAAGGCAAATCAGGAGAATGACATGATGAAAGCCCGCATGAACCACCCGGTGATGGTTGTTCCCGAGGCCATGAAGGCGTTGCAGGCGCTGAGCGAGAGCACCAAACCGGCATTGCCGGAAAAGCTTCTGGAACTGGTGCATCTGCGCGCCAGCCAGATCAATGGCTGCAGCGTCTGCGTCGACATGCACCCGAAACTCGCCCGGCGCGCCGGCGAGACCGACGAGCGGCTGTTCGCGGTCGGCGCATGGCGCGACGCGCCGTATTTCACCGAGGCCGAGCGCGCCGCGCTGGCGCTGACCGAAGCGGTGACCCGGCTCAGCGACCGCGAGGATCCGGTGACGGACGCGGTGTGGGACGAGGCTGCCAAGCACTTTGACGAACAGCAACTCGCGTCCCTGGTGCTGGGCATCGCGGCGATCAACGTCTGGAACCGGCTCAACGTCGCGGTGCGCCAGCCGGTCGGCGCCTGGAAGGTATGAGAGAGTAGCTTTCTTGATTCGCCTCTCCCAAAAGGGGAGAGGGTGCACCGCCTATGCCGCCAAGAACTCCAGCACGATCTCGCAGTAGCGCTGCGGCGCCTGCTCGAACATCGGATGCGTGGTGCCGGGGATCATCTCGGTGCGCGCGCCCTTCACATTGGCGGCGAGGGCGTGCAGCACCTTCGGCAGCACGCCTTTGGTGTTGGCGCCGCCGATGAACAGCGTCGGTGTCTTGATCGCTTCCGCGTCCGCCTTCGAGAATGGCGGGCGCTGGTCGCGGGTCTGGCCGATCAGCGTGGTCGCATTGTCGCGCAGCAGCTGCTTGGAGGTTGCCGGAATCCGCTTCCACGCGCCGGGGCCTTCGAGCGCGTCCATGAAGATTTGCAAGCCGCCGTCGATATCGCCCTTGGCGATTTCCGCCGCGCAGGCCGTGAAGCGTGCTGCCAGCGGTGAGGGGCCCGGCTTGAAATCGGGATCAAGGGTCTCGTCGAGCTCGCCGCCCGGCTCGGCGAGGATCAGCTTGCGCAAAAGGTCGGGCCGCCGCTGCGCGGCGCGGAAGCAGATATGGCCGCCGCGGGAATGCCCCATCAGGTCGACCGGTCTGGTGTCGAAGGCCTCGATGAAGGCGATCACATCATCGACATGCTGCGCGATCGAATAGGTGTCGCCGGTGCCGTCCCAATGCGCCGGGAAGAAATGCCGCAGGCTGACCGCGATCACGCGATGCCGCCGCGTCAGGGGGCCGAGCACCGCCGACCAGATCCGGAAGTCGCACAGCGAGCCGTGCACGCAGACCAGCGGCGGGCCCTCTCCGACATCGAGATAGGGCATATCGAAACCGTTGACGTGGAGGCTGTGCATTTTGGGCTCGCGGAGGGGAGGTAGATGTTGTTGATTTGGCCGAAGTTCCCACGGAATTCGGGTGGATAGCAACATTCTCCAAGCCTAGATTCCGGATCAACAGCAAGCTCACGCGAGAGCTGAAGGGAACATCTGGAGCGAGCCATGACCGGCCAGCATTTTGCAATCTTCGAGACCATGATCGGCGCCTGCGGCGTCGTCTGGGGCGAGCACGGCGTCACCGGCGTGCAGCTGCCGATGGGCACCGAGGAGAAGACCCGCAAGCGGATTGCCCAGCGCAACGGCGAGGTCACCGAGGCGGCGCCGCCGGCGGAGGTGCAGCACGCGATCGACGGCATGATCGAGCTGCTCGCCGGCAAGCCGAACGACCTTGCCGACATCGTGCTCGATCTCGACGGCGTGCCGGAGTTCAATCGCGGCGTCTACGACATCGCGCGGAAAATCCCGCCGGGCAAGACCATGACCTATGGCGACATCGCCAAGCAGCTCGGCGGCGTCGAGCTGTCGCGCGACGTCGGCCAGGCGCTCGGCCGCAACCCGTGCCCGATCGTGGTGCCTTGCCACCGCGTGCTGGCGGCGGGCAACAAGCCGGGCGGCTTCTCGGCCAATGGCGGCGTGGTCACCAAGCTGAAGATGCTGCAGATCGAAGGCGCGATCGTGAACCACACGCCGAGTTTGTTTGATTGACCTTCTCCCTCTCCCCGTTCTTTACGGGGTCGAGACGAGCGAAGCTCGCTCTTAGAGGGCTGGGGTGAGGGGCTTTCACCGCGAGTAACGTAGCTGGTTAGACCTGTACCCCTGTCTCTTATACACATCTGACGCTGCCGACGACCATGGTATAGTGTAGAT